>JBDIBE010000219.1:0-5947 GCA_039812785.1 Thermoanaerobaculia bacterium
GCTCGACGGCCTTCGCGCGGGGAGCCTCAGCGCGCACGTCGCCTTCCTCGCCTCGCCGGCGCTCGCGGGGCGCGGCCTCGGGAGCGACGGGCTCGAGGCGGCGCTCGAGTACGGCGCGGCGCAGCTCGCCCTCGCGGGCGTGGCGCCGTACGGCGTGCCCGACGCGAAGGGGGCGCGGACCTGGTTCCAGCCCGTGCCGATGCGCGAGATCCGTGAGCCGGGAGGCTCGGTCGAGATCGAGCGGAAGGCGGGGGAGACGACGTCCCGCCGGACGTTCGTCCACGGCGTAGACGTCGTCGTTCCGCCGCAGCCGGCGCGCTCCGTGACCGCGCCGCTCGTCTTCGGGGGCTACGGCATCCGGGAGAACGCACCCGCGCGCGACGACTACAAGGGCCTCGACGTGAAGGGGAAGGTCGTCGTCCTTCGCGAGGGGCTCCCGCCGGGCGAGGCCTGGACGGCGAAGGAGCTCGTCGGGAAATACGCCGCGGGCGACGCGGAAGACCGCTGGGCCGCGAAGGTGAAGGCGGCGAAGGCGCTCGGAGCGGCCGCGGTGCTCGCCGTCGAAGGCGGGGAGTGGGCGGAGCGGCTCCTCGGAGAGGAGAAGCCCGAGACGTTCGCGTACCAGTCGATGACGGAGGCCCGCTCGACGGAGCCGCTCGTCGTCCGCTGCGCGCCCGTCGTCCTCGAGGCGATCCTCGGTGCGCTGCCGAAGGCCGACGAGCCTTCGCGCGCGCTTCCCGTCTCCGCGACGCTTCGCGCGACCGCGGTCGAGCGGACGGGGCTCTCGCGCAACGTCGTCGGCGTCCTCCCCGGAGGCGATCCGGCGCTGAAGGACGAGGCCGTCGTCCTCGGAGCGCACGCGGACCACCTCGGACGCGTGGACGGCGTGATCCACCCCGGGGCCGACGACAACGCCTCGGGCGTCGCGGCGCTCCTCGAGATCGCGCGCGCCTTCGCCTCGTCCCCCGTCCGACCGAAGCGGACTCTCGTCTTCGCCCTCTGGACCGGCGAGGAAGAGGACAAGATCGGCTCGGGACACTGGGTGAGGAGCCCTCTCTGGCCCCTTTCGAAGACGGCCGTCTACCTCAACTTCGACATGGTCGCCCACCCGTGGAAGGAGGAGGAGATCCGCGACCTCGTCGCCGGGGCGAAGCTCGCCGACGCGGAGGCGTTCCTCGCGGCCGCGCGCCCGGACTCCTTCATCGAGCCGGGGGTCGCGTCGTTCGCGCCCGATCTCGGACCGCTCCTCGCCCGGGCCGGGAGCGCCGTGGGGCTCGCGCTCCACCTCGACTGGACCGAGGGGGTCAGCGGCGGGAGCGACTACCGCGACTTCGCGCGGGCGCGCGTCCCGTTCGTCCGGTTCTTCGGCAACTTCCACCCGGACTACCACCGTCCGGGCGATACACCCGCCTCGATCGACCCGGATCCGATCCGCCGCGTCGCCCGCCTCGGGCTCGCGGCCGCGTGGCTCGCCGCGGACCGCTGAGGAGGCCGTCCTCCCCGCGGTCCGCCGCGCTCACTTCTCCTTCGGCCCGAAGAACCTGCGGAGGAACGACGCCTCCGGCGGGCAGCTGCAGCGCTGCTCCTTCGGGACGTTCGCGAGGGCCTGCTCGATATGGCGGCCGCACCCGGCGTAGGTCGGGCGGCCGCAACGGGGGCACTGGACCTGGTGGCACATAGGGCGCGGATTCTGCACCAGGAGTGGGGTCAGGTCTCGAATGGTGTATTGTTCAGAGAACAATACACCATTCGAGACCTGACCCCACGCGTCTTGGCCCCGCGGGCCTCCTCAGTGGCCCCGGGAGCCGAAGAGACGCGAGAGGAGCGAGTCGGGGGGCGGGCAGGAGCAGCGCTTCTCGACCGGGACGCCCGCGAGGGCCTCCTCGACGTGGCGGCCGCAGCCGGCCCATGTGGGCTTCTTGCACTTCGGGCAGCGAACGGGATGACACATAACTACATGAGTATATGGAAATGGAAACTCCCCGTCAAGCGGGCCTCCGGGAGGGGACGGGCGAGGCTCCCGGACCTAGAATTCCCGGTGGCCCTCCTCACGGGACGCTGGCCGAGAACGGCTGAAAGGGAAGCAAGAATGAGAGTCCGCCTCGCCGCCCTGGCGATCCTCCTCGCCGCCGGGCCCTCCCTCGCCGTCAAGCCCGACAAGCCGGGCTGCAAGGACCACCCGCTCTTCCCGACGCGGATGCCGAACTACCGGATCGAGAAGTGCGAGACGAAGGAGTTCGCGGCCGTGCCCTTCAAGCTCCAGAAGGGGAAGACCCGCGTCGTGGAGGGGAAGTACACCTCCATCACGTACGCCGTCGACGACCGGAAGGACGACCAGACGGGCGAGGCGGTCGTCCGCAACTACGAGAACGCGCTGAAGAAGATCGGCGGCACGGTGGCCGACTCGGTCCCGAACTGGTGGGTCAACGGCTCCGTCGTCGTGGACGGGAAGGAAGTCTGGGCCGAGGCCCAGCGGGGCAACGGCAAGATCTGGCTCCAGGTCGTCGAGAAGCAGGAGATGGTGCAGCACGTCGTCGCCGACGCCGCCTCCTTCCGCGACGGCCTGAAGGCGAACGGGCACGTCGCCGTCGAGGGGATCTGGTTCGACACGGCGAAGTCGGTCGTGAAGCCCGAGTCGACGGCCGCGCTCCAGGAGGTCGCCAAGCTCCTCGCCGCCGACCCGTCGCTCAAGCTCTGGGTCGTCGGCCACACGGACTCCGTCGGCGCGGTCGACGCGAACATGAAGCTCTCCCAGGCCCGCGCCGAGGCCGTCGCGGCGGCCCTCGTCGGGAGCCACGGCGTCGCCGCCGCGCGCCTCAAGGGGTACGGCGTCGGGCCGCTCGCCCCGGTCGCCTCGAACGACACCGAGGCCGGCCGCGCGAAGAACCGCCGCGTCGAGCTCGTGAAGCAGTAGCGCCGGGAGACGGGGTCAGGCGTGCAATCGTGTATTGTTGAAAACAATACACGATTGCACGCCTGACCCCGCCCGGTCACTCCCAGCGGAGGGCGTCGATCGGGTGGAGGGCGGCGGCCTTCCGGGCGGGGTACCAGCCGAAGAAGACACCGACGGCGGCCGAGAAGGCGAGGGCGAGGCCGACGGTCGGGGGCGTGACGGCGGTGGCCCAGCCCGTCGCCTGGCCGAGGACCTTGGCGCCCACGGCCCCGGCGAGGACGCCGAGGAGGCCTCCGAGGAGGCTCAGAACGACGCTCTCGACGAGGAACTGGGTCCTCACGTCGGCGGCGCGCGCTCCGACGGCGCGGCGGACGCCGATCTCGCGCGTCCGCTCCGTCACCGAAACGAGCATGATGTTCATGATCCCGATCCCCCCGACGACGAGCGATATGCCGGCGATGGCGGCGAGGAGGAGCGTCATCACCTCGGTCGTTCTCTGGGCGGTCTTCGCGAGGTCGGCCTGGTTGCGCACGGTGAAGTCGTCCGCCTCCCCCTCGCCGAGCCGGTGCGACTCGCGGAGGATCGCGGCGATCTCCTCCTGCGCGGCCGCCACGCCCTCGGCCGACGGGGCCGACGCAAGGACCTGCGGGATGAACTGGCGCCCGGCGAGGCGCGACTGCACGGTCGTGTACGGGGCGAGGACGACGTCGTCCTGGTCGGCGCCGCCGGCGGTCTGCCCCTTCGCCTCGAGGACGCCGATGACCCGGAACGGCACGCGCCGGAGCTGGACCGACTGGCCGACGGGGTCCTCGTCGGGCCAGAGGCTCTTCGCGACCGTCGCGCCGATCACCGCGACGCTCCGCGCGGCCGCGAGGTCGGTGGCGGTGAAGAAGGTCCCCGAGGCGACCTCCCAGTCGCGGATCTCGCGGTACTCGGGGGCGACGCCGTTCACCGCGGTCCGCCAGTTCCCCTTCCCGCCGATCGCCTGCGTCGGCGCGACGACGACGGGCGAGATCGCGGCGACCGTCGTCGCCTCGCGCTGGAGCTTCCTTACGTCGGCGATCGTGAGGCGGTTGAAGCTGCCGGCCCCCTGGTTCACGCCGCCGGTCCCCGAAGCGCCGGGCGTGACGACGACGAGGTTCGTGCCGAGCCCGTCGATCTGCTGCCGGATCTTCTGCCGCGCGCCGAGGCCGACGGCGACCGTCAGCAGGACCGCGCCGACCCCGATGACGATTCCGAGGGTCGTGAGGAGGGTCCGCATCGCGTTCCGCCGGATGGCCTGCACGGCGATTCCGAGGAGGACGGAGGCGCGCACGGTCGCCTCCTCAGAAGCCGCCGGGAGGAGGCGGCGGCCCGCCGGCCTGTCGCTGCGCCTGGAACGGGTTCTTCGTCTCGTCGGCCGCCTTCCCGCCCTTCAGGGCCCCGGAGACGACCTGCGCGCCCGCGGCGAGCCGCGGCGAGGAGACCTCCGTCGACTGGCCGTCGGTGATGCCCGTCCTCACGGGGAGGGGCTCCAGGCTGCCGTCGCCGTCGGCGATCCAGAGGACGGCGAAGCTCCCGTCGCCCGCGCCGCGCTCGCGCCCCGCCTCTCCTCCGCGGCCGTCCGCGCCCTTCCGCCGCGCCTCGGCGAGCTTCGCGAGGACCTCCTGCGGCGGCCGGTACCGGAGCGCCGCGTTCGGGACCTTGAGGACCCCCTTCGCGGTCGCGGTCACGAACTCGACCGTCGCCGTCATCCCCGGGAGGAGGAGGCCGTCGGGGTTCTTCAAGGCGACGACGACGGTGTAGCTCACGACGTTCTGCTCGGTGGCGCTCTGCAGGCGCACCTGGGAGACCCTCCCGGGGAACGTCCGCCCGGCGTACGCCTTCACGGTGAAGCGCACCGGCTGGCCGGCCTTCACGCGCCCGATGTCGCTCTCGTCGACGGAGGCGAGGATCTGCATCTCCGAGAGGTCGTTCGCGATGAGGAAGAGCTTCGGGGCCGAGAGGCTCGCCGCGACCGTCTGGCCGACGTCGACGTCGCGCTCGACGACGGTGCCCGAGACGGGCGCACGGATCGTCGCGTAGCCGAGGTTCTGGCGGGCGCGGGAGACGGCGGCCTCGGCCGACTTCACGCTCGCGGTCGCGACGTCGAGGTTGTACTGGGCTTTGTTGAAGTCGGAGTCGGAGGTGATCCCCTGCGCGTGCGTGGCCGCGAGCCGCTCGAGATCGCGCCGTGCCTGCCTCAGGTCGGCCGTCGCGCGCTCGAGGCTCGCCTCGGCGTCCTTCACGGCGCTCGCGAGGAGCGTCGTGTCGAGCCGCGCGATGACCTGGCCCTCCTTCACGCTGTCGTTGAAGTCGACGAGGAGGCTCTCGATGAGGCCGGAGATCTGCGTCCCGACCTGCACCGTCCGCACGGCGCTCAGCGTGCCCGTCGCGGCGACGACCGACTCGAGGTCGCCCTCCTCGACCGCGACGAGCCTGAAGCTCGCCGCGGAGGCGGCGCCGCCGGTGCGGAACGCGTAGGCCGCCGCGCCGGAGAGGGCGAGAAGCGCCGCGGCGCCGGCGAGGACGAGGGACCTCTTCTTCACGGGAGCCTCCTGCCCGTTCTCCCGCCCGCCGCGCGCCGGGGGGCCGTCGCGCGGCGGGCGGCCCGGGCCTAGTTCGAGCTGGTCGTCGCGGCGCGGTCGTAGACGAAGCGGAGGGTGAGCTCCGACCCTCCTGCGGGGTCAGGCATCGTGACGGCGTTCACGAGGCGCCCGTTCGCGTCGAGGGAGAAGCTCTCGGTCCGCATCGGGCCCTCGGAGGGGACGGAGCGGACCACGACGGCGGGCGGCTCCCACGTCACCGTCTCCGTGACGCTCCTCGTGCCGCGGGTCCGCGTGACGGACGGGCCGTCGACGTTGAGCACGCGCTCCCTCCGGCCGTCGGGCGCGACGTGCAGGCCGTCGTCGGCGACGGAGATCACGAGCGACGATGCGCCGCCCATCGGCGGCGGGCCGCCGTGCCGGTGCCCCTCGCCGGGCGCCCCGGGAAGCGGACCCGCGGGAGGGGCGCTCGTCTCGCCCGACGGCGGCG
>JBDIBE010000220.1:0-5925 GCA_039812785.1 Thermoanaerobaculia bacterium
CCCGGGCCTCGCGGCGCTCGCAGGCCTCGTCGCCGCGGCCGGCGCCCTCGCGCTCGCGCGGCGCTCCATCCCGGGCTGACGGGACGCGGGCGGGGACGGACGCGAGCGTCCGTCCCCGCCCGCTACCTCGCCTTCTTCGCCTTCTTCGCGCCCTTCTTCGCGGCCTTCTCCGCGTCGCGGAGGATGTCCTCGATCCAGGAGGTCCCCATCATCGCGTGCGGCAGGCCGAGCGTCGTCATGCCGAGGAGGGCGACGCCGCGGACCTCCGCGGGCTTCGCGCCCGCCTCGAGGGCGCGGCGGGCGTGCGAGTGGACGGCCCCCTCGAGGCGCGATCCCATCGCGAGCGCGAGCTTCAGCAGCTCGGCCTCCCTCTCGCCGAAGCCCGCCGCTTCGCGGCTCGCCGCCGCGAGCGCCTCGTAGGTCATCGCGCACTCCGGGTAGGTCTCGACGAACTTCCGGAACGGGCCCGGGACCTTCTTCATCGGTGTTCCTCCGCCGGGCATTCTAGGCGTGCCGGCCGGGCGCCGGCGGGCTAGGGCCAGAGCTCGTCGCGCTCCTCGTGCCATTCGCGGGTCACGTCCATCCAGAACGCCAGGCCCGCGAACCGGCCGAAAGGGGCGTAGAGCCGCGCGACGCGCGCGTCCTTCGCGGGGCGCCCGCGAAACCTCAGCTCGGCCACCTTCTTCCGCGACCACGAGTCGAGGCCGAGGTGGCCGTGCCGCCCGAGAAGGCGGAGGAGCGTCTCGGCGGCGTACGGCCCGAAGCCCTTCTCGGAGCGGATCCGCGCCATCACCTCGTCGTCGGAGAGCGCCGGGTCCTCCCAGGTGGCGAGGTCGAGCTCGCCGCCCGCGACGCGGCCCGCGAAGGCGCGGAGGAACGGCGCGCGATAGCCGAGCTTCAGCTCCTCCCGCAGTCGCCTCTCGGGGAGCGCCGCGAGGAACGCCGCGTCGGGGAAGGCGCCGCCTCGCCCGAACGCCTCGATCATCCGCGCCACCATCGCGCGCGTGAGCGCCCACGAGCAGTTCGTCGTGCAGAGGACCTTCACCGCGTCCTCGAAGAGCGTCGGGGCGCGCAGGATCCGGCCCGCCCCGCGGTCGGCGATCCAGCCGAACCCCTCGCCGCGCCGGGCCGCGCAAAGGGCGTGGAACGGGGCGAGGTCGAAGCCGAGGTCGAGGACCCGCGCGACGACGGGCCGCACCGCGGACGCCGGGCCCGGCGACGTCACCGCGACGCCGCCGTCCCGCGCCGCGATGGCCACGGAAACGGCCGAGGCGCCGCGGAGGAAGACGAAGGAGAGGCGGCGCCGCTCCTCGTCCCACGCGAAGGGCGGCAGGTCGAACCAGCCATGGCTTCGCGCGACGAGGCCGAGGTCGATCCCGGCGACGGCGAATCGTGCCGTCACGCGGGGCCGCCGGGGCCGGGGTGCGCCGCCTCCGGAGCGGGCGCGCCCCCGTCCCCGTGGACGGTGCAGCGCTCCTTCGGCTCCGTCCCCTCGATGAAGAGCTCGTTGACGGAAGTCGGGCACTCCTCCGTGACGAGCATCCCCGTCGTCGGGTCGACGGAGGCCCGGACGACGCCCGGCACCTCGGGGAAGGGCTCCTCGAAATAGTGCGCCGGGACGCGGCGGACGAACTCGGAATAGATCGGGACGGCGGCGCTCGCCCCGGACAGGCCGAGGCCGCGGTTGTCGTCGAAACCGACCCAGACCGCAACGAGGAGGCGCGGCGAGAAGCCGATGAACCAGGCGTCGCGCCCGTCGTTCGTCGTCCCCGTCTTGCCCGCGAAGATCCCCTGGGCGCCGCGCGCGCGCGCCGAGGCGCCGGTGCCGCGGTTGACGACGCCCTCGAGGATCGAGTCGAGGACGGCCACCGCGGCCGGATCGGCCGCGCGCTGGAGCGGTGCGTCCTTCCGGTCGATCCGCCGTCCCTCGGGGCCGACGAGGCCGAGGAGCGCGTTCGGCTTCACGAGGATGCCGCCGTTGGCGAAGACCGAGTAGGCCGCGGCGATCTCCATCGGAGAGCACTCGAAGGAACCGAGGGCGAGCGAGGGGTAGGGCTTGAGCGGCGAGGTGATGCCGGCCTTGCGCGCCGCCTCGACGACGTCGGGGAGGAGCGTCCGTCCCGGCCCCGTCTCCCAGACCGCGAGCCGGACCGTCGGGATGTTCCGCGACCCCTCGAGCGCCTGGCGCACCGTCACGGGGCCGAGGAACTGCCCGTCGTAGTTCCGCGGCGACCAGGTCTCCTCCTCCGTCTTCCCGAAGACGAGCGCGATCGGGGTGTCCTGGAGGATCGTGACCGGCGTGATCGGCGGGAGGAGGTCGCGCCGCTCGAACGCGGCGAGGTAGACGAAGGGCTTGAAGAGCGACCCGGGCTGGCGCCTCGCCTGGGTGACGCGGTTGAACTGGCTCGTCTGGTAGTCGCGCCCGCCGACGAGCGCGCGGATCGAGCCGGTCTGCGGGTCGAGCGCGATGAGCGCGGCCTGGAGCGGCTCCGTCCCCGGCTTCGTCCGGAGCCTCTTGTAGGTCTTCTCGAGCTCTCCGAGCCCCTTCTGGACGGCCGCCTGGGCGGCCTCCTGCATGTCGGGGTCGAGCGTCGTGTAGAGGGAGAGCCCCGCGCCGGAGAGGTCGCTCCGCGACTCCTTGACCTGCGTCAGCACGAAGTCGACGAAGTGGGGCGCCTCGATGCCGACGACGGGCTTCCCGACGCGGGTCAGCGGCGCCGCGAGGGCCGCCTCGTAGGCGGGCCTGTCGATCTTCCCCTCGTCGAGCATCCCCTTCAGGACGAGCGCGCGCCGGGCGCGCGCCTGGTCTGGATGGCGGAACGGCGAGAAGCGGCCGGGCGAGGAGATGAGCCCGGCGAGCATCGCGGCCTCGGGGAGGTCGAGCTGGGAGACGGGCTTGCCGAAGTAGAAGCGGGCGGCTTCCTCGACCCCCGTGACGGAGACCGCGCCGCGCTGCCCGAGGTAGATCTCGTTGAGGTAGGCCTCGAGGATCGTGCTCTTGTCGTACTTGGCGTCGAGGATGACGGCGAGCAGGGCCTCGACCGCCTTCCGCCGGAGCGTCCGCTCCGGCGTGAGGAAGAGGTTCTTGACGAGCTGCTGCGTGAGCGTGCTCGTCCCGCGGATGGAGCGGCCCCGGGCGATCCCCTGCAGCAGGGCGCCGACGAGCCGCTTCGGGGCGAGCCCCCTGTGGGTGAAGAAGTCCCGGTCCTCGGTCGAGAGGATCGCGTCGACGACGACCTTCGGGACCTGCCCGAGGCGGACGAGCGTGCGGTCCTCCATCTTCTGGTCGAAGACGGACCCGACGACCTCGGGCTCGAAGACGACGTAGGGGATCGGCGTGCCGTCGTCGTCGCGCCGGAGCGCGGCGACGCGGCGTCCGGAGAAGTCGATCCGCGCGACGAGCCCCGGGAAGCGGCCGTAGGCGGTCTCGCGCGGGTTGACGCCGACGACGATCCGCCCGCGCGAGAGGACGTAGCGCCCTCCCGTCACGGGCGCGGCCGGGACCGGAGCGTACCGGAGACGCGCGAGGCGGCGCTCGACGTCGTCCGGCCCCATCGCGTCCCCCGGCCGGAGGACCCAGGCGTCCGAGTAGAGCCGCGTCGGAAGGCTCCAGCGGCGGCCGTCCATCGTCCGCGTCACGACCCTCTCGTAGTAGGCGACGACGAGGACGGAGGTGACGGCGAAGAGGACGACGAGGCCGGCCGCGCCCCAGCGGGCCCACCTCGGGACGGAGGCCCACGCGCGGCGGGCTCGAGCTGCGACGGACGCCACCGACGGAGTGTAGCGAACGGGGAGCTCAGCCGGCCGGAGTGCGCGGCGCGGCCGTCGCGAGGAGCGAGACGAGCTGCGCCTCGCTCAGCGGGCGGGGCCCGCCGAGGAGGCGCGCCGCGAGCGTCACCCTCGCGAGGTGCTCGACGCGCTCCATCCGGTGGAGGGCCTCCCTCAGGTCGCCGCCGAGGGCGAGGACGCCGTGGCTCGCGAGGAGGAAGGCGTCGTGCCCCTCGACCCACGGGTCGAGGGCGCGGGCGAGCTCCTCCGTGCCGGGCGTGGCGTACGGGACGAGGGGGACGGGCCCGACGGTCAGGACGATCTCGGGCATGACGGGCGCGTCGAGGGAGGCCCCCGAGGCGGCGAACGCCGTCGCCACCGGCGGGTGGGCGTGGACGACCCCTCGGACGCCCGGGCGCCTCCGGTAGCAGAGGAGGTGCATCGGCGTCTCCGTCGACGGCCGCCCCGTCCCCTCGAGGACGCGCCCCTCGACGTCCACGACGAGGAGGTCCTCCGGCCGGAGGCTCCCCTTCTCGCGCCCCGCGGGCGTCACGAGGAAGCGGCCCTCCCCGAGGCGCGCCGAGAGGTTCCCGTCCGTCGCGGGCGCGAAGCCGAGGGCGTCGAGACGGCGGCCGCAGGCGACGAGCGCGAGACGCGGATCGGTGCTCTCCATGGCGCCCTCCATCATCCCACCGGGGACGCCGCCCGCGGATCGCGCGGGTCGGCAGGGCGGGACGGCGCTCCGCCCGGACCACGGAGGACCGCGCTCCGGCGCATGATCGTCGAGCGTCGGCTCACCGCATGCACGACGAGGCCCACGGCAAGGGGATCGACCGCCCAGCGGAAGCGGTTGTTCTCGCCCACCTCCAGCAGGTTGCCGACGGCCGCCACCCAGGCGACCGTCAGCCAGGCGAAGAGGACGAGCCCTCTCTCCGGGTCCGTGGCGCGGACTCCACGGGCGAGCAGGAACCAGCCTCCCCACGCGAGCGCGGCCGCGTGGACGACGAGCAGCGTCCACGACAGGCCGAAGTCGGCGAGGACGACGCGGTCGTAGAGCGCCTCCCAGGCCGCGACGGCCCGGCGGTTCCCGGGCAGAAGGACGCCGTCCTCGCACGACGGGCGGAAGTAGAGCGTGAGAGCCTCTCCGACGGAGAAGAGCCAGACCGAAGGGTCGCGCCGGAGGACGACCTTCGCATCCCGGAGGTACTCCCGCGAGACGCGGACCCAGGAGAGCTGGTTGTAGTTCGTCGCTCCTCCCAGGCGCCTCACCCGATCGAGTGCTGGAACTCCTGTCGGCGCCGCAGCCTCGAACGGCGGGAGGTCGCGGACGTCCGGGAAGGCCGGACGCGTCGTCACCCGGGCGAAGGGGGACAGCTCCCCGGACGAGATCAGCGCCTCTCGCTCCTCGCGCGGGAGTGCGAAGGTCGTCCCCTTCGCCAGGGACATCCCGAGCCAGCTGCTCGTGCCGAAGAAGCCGAAGAGGAGGGCGTTCTTCGCGCAGAGGCCGAGCGTCGCGGCGATCGGAGCCGCGGCGGCTTCGAGGACGGCCCTGGGCCGCCGGCTCCCGAGCGCGAGGAGGATCGCGACGAGGACGAGCCAGGCGACGTGGAAGAGGCTTCGGGTCCAGGTCACGCCCGCCGCCACGCCGAAGAAGAGGAGTCCGTCGAGGAACCTGCCCCCGCGAAGGTACCGCGCGAGCAGGACCGCGGCCAGCAGCAGCAGCAGCCCGACCGGGAGCTCGTAGAAGAGCCACGCCTCGTACAGCAGCGAGGGCGGGCTCGCGGCGAGGAGGGCCGTAAGGAGCGCGCCCGTCGCAGTCGTCGATCCGAGGGAGCGCAGGAACCCGTACAGGAGGAGCGAGAGAGCGAGGCCCGCTCCGAGCTGAAGCCCCTGGAACAGGGCCGTCTCGTAGCCCGGGGCGGCCTTCAGGACGAGGCCGGCGTAGAGGTTGAAGAGCGGCGGCTGGACGTGGAGGAAGGCGAGGCTCTCGGCCAGTCTCGACCGGAGCAGGTCGGCGTCGAGGAGCTGGTAGAAGTCGACGAGGGGCCGAGCGTCGAATCGTCCTCCGGCGACGACGAAGAGGGCCCGGGAGACCGCGAAGGCGAGGACGACGAAGGCCGCGCCGACGCGGTCGGGCTCGAGGTCACGGCCGCCCCC
>JBDIBE010000221.1:0-5923 GCA_039812785.1 Thermoanaerobaculia bacterium
TTCTCGGCGCCCTGGGAAGCGCCGCCCGCCCTGCAGGCGAGGAGGCTGGCCGCGGCGAGGACGACGGCGGAACGGATCTGGTTCATCGGACGGACGGGCCTCCTGATTCGGGGTCGACGACGCGCCGGCTGGTCCCCGTGCCCGGGGGGACGGGAGCGGGTCCGGAGACCTCGGCCGCGGGGCGTCGTTCGGGCATGCGGCGCGGATGATAGCGAAGCGCGTGCCGCAGGCGCCGCGGGGCCCGTCGCGGGGCGGGCCGGCGCCGGTTCAGCCGGCCGGCTCGAGCCGGACGAGGATCTGGCCGGCGCCGACCGCCTGCCCCGGCTCGACCTCGACGGAGCGGACGACGCCGTCGCGCGGCGACCGCACGTCGTTCTCCATCTTCATCGCCTCGAGGACGACGAGCGGCTGCCCCTCGGCCACCTCGGCGCCCGGCGCCGCGAGGATGCGCAGGACGCGGCCCGGGATCGCGGCCTTGACGTCGCCGGAGCCCTTGAAGGCCCCCTTCCCCGCGACGGCCCTTGCACGGGCCGTCAGCTCGTCGAGGAGCTCGAAAGAGACGAGGTCGGCGCCGACGCGCACGCGCCTCTCTCCCCCGCCGTTCCGGTGCGGCACCGCCTCGGCGTGGCGGCCGTCTCCCCGGAGGATGGAGAACCCTCCGCCGGGCGTCTCCACGACGTCCCATCGGGCCGGCTTCCCGTCGAGGATGACGACGACGCCGCTCGGGTCGAGCTGGACCTCGACCTCGACGCTCGTCTCGCCGCCGGGGCGGGCGACCTTCGCGCGGTACTTCATTCGCGGTGACCGTAGGTCGGACGGGCCGTCCGCCAGGCGGACGGCGGCTTCGGCTGGGAGGCGCCCCTCTCGGCGAGGCTCTCGCGGGCGGCGGAGACCGCGGCCGCGACGAGCGCGAGCTCGACGGCGTCGTCGCCCGGGAGCGCCGGCGCGTAGCGCCAGGCCTCGAGGAACTGGGTGGAGACGTTCGCCGAGACGACGTCGGGGTCGTCGAGGAGGGAGAGGAAGAACGGGATCGACGTCTCGATTCCCTCGACGCGCGTCTCCCGGAGCGCACGACGCATCCTGCGGAACGCCTCGCTGCGGTCGCGCCCGAAGGTGATCAGCTTGGCGACCATCGGGTCGTAGTCGAGGGGGATCGTGTCCCCCTCCTCGACGCCCGAATCGACGCGGACGCCCGGCCCCTGCGGCCAGCGGAGCCGTTCGATCGTCCCCGGCGACGGCGCGAAGCCGTGCGCGGGGTCCTCGGCGTAGATGCGGCACTCGAGCGCGTGCCCCCGCGGCTCCGGCCGCTTCTCGAGGCTCATCGGCTCGCCGAGGGCGATGCGGATCATCTCCGCGACGAGGTCGACCCCGTAGACCATCTCGGTCACCGGGTGCTCGACCTGGATCCGCGTGTTCATCTCGAGGAAGAAGAAGCGGCCGTCGGGCGCGAGGAGGAACTCGACCGTGCCGGCCGAGACGTAGCTCACGGAGCGGGCCGCCGCGACGGCGGCCTCCTCCATCCGCGCGCGGAGCGCGGGGTCGACGACCGGCGACGGGCACTCCTCGAGGACCTTCTGGTGCCGGCGCTGGAGCGAGCACTCGCGCTCGCCGAGGGCGATGACGCGCCCCGTCCGGTCGCCGAGGACCTGCACCTCGACGTGGCGCGGGCGCTCGACGTAGAGCTCGCAGTAGACCGCCTCGTCCGCGAAGAACGACTTCGCCTCGCTCCGGGCGCGCTCGAAGGCCGCGGGGACCTCCGCCTCGCTCCTCACGACGCGCATCCCCTTGCCGCCGCCCCCCGCCGCCGCCTTCAGGAGGAGCGGGAAGCCGTGCTCGCGCCCGAAGGCGGCGATCTCGGCCGGGTCCTTCGCGGGGGCCGTCATGCCCGGGACGATCGGGACGCCCGCCGCCTTCATCCGGGCGCGCGACTCGGTCTTGCTGCCCATCGCCGAGATCGACTCGGGGTCGGGGCCGACCCAGACGAGCCCCGCGTCGCGGACGGCCCGCGCGAACGGGGCGTTCTCGGCGAGGAAGCCGAAGCCGGGGTGGACGAGGCGCGCGCCCGTCCTCTTGGCCGCGTCGAGGATCCGCTCGACGACGAGGTACGACTCGCGCGCCGGCGCCGGCCCGATGCGCACCGCGTGGTCGGCGAGGCGGACGTGGAGGGAGGCGCGGTCGGCGTCGGAGAAGACGGCGACCGGCGAGACGCCGAGGTCGCGGCAGGCCCGCGCGATCCGCACGGCGATCTCGCCCCGGTTCGCGATGAGGAGCCGTTCCGTCACAGGGGCCTCGCCGGGGGGCTGGGCTGCGCGCGCCCCCCGGACCCCCGCCCTTCATTCGACGTGAACCGTGTCATAGCGGAATGTTCCCGTGTTTCTTGGGCGGCAGCACGTCGCGCTTGTTCTCGACGAGGTCGAGGGCGCGGATGAGGCGGCGGCGCGTCGTGCGCGGCAGGATGACGTCGTCGACGTAGCCCTTCTGCGCCGCGACGTAGGGGTTCGCGAAGAGGTCCTGGTACTCCTCGACCTTCGCCTTCCGCGCGGCGGCCGGGTCGGCGCTCTGCGCCACCTCGCGGCCGTAGAGGATGTTCACCGCGCCCTCGGGCCCCATGACGGCGATCTCGGCCGTCGGCCACGCGTAGTTGAAGTCGGTCCGGATGTGCTTGGACGACATGACGCAGTACGCGCCGCCGTAGGCCTTCCTCGTGATGACGGTGACCTTCGGGACGGTCGCCTCCGCGAAGGCGAAGAGGAGCTTGGCGCCGTGCCGGATGATCCCGCCGAACTCCTGCTGCGTGCCGGGGAGGAAGCCGGGGACGTCCTCGAAGGTCACGAGCGGGACGTTGAAGGCGTCGCAGAAGCGGACGAAGCGCGCCCCCTTCGTCGCCGAGTCGATGTCGAGGACGCCGGCGAGGAAGTCGGGCTGGTTCGCGACGATCCCGACCGTCCGGCCCCCGAGCCGCGCGAAGCCGACGACGAGGTTCCTCGCGAAGTCGGCGTGGATCTCGAAGAGCTCGCCGTCGTCGACGACCTTCCGGATCAGCTCCTTCATGTCGTAGGGCTGGTTCGGGCTCGGCGGGACGAGCGTGTCGAGCGAGGCGTCCTCGCGCTCGACCGGGTCCGTGCACTCGCGCCGCGGCGGGTCCTGCCGGTTGTTCGACGGGAGGTAGCCGAGGAGCGTCCGGATCTTCAGGATGCAGTCGGCGTCCGAGTCGGCGACGACGTGCGCGACCCCGGAGGTCGAGGCGTGCGTCTCGGCGCCGCCGAGCGCCTCCTTCGTCACCTCCTCGTGCGTGACCGACTTGATGACGTCGGGGCCGGTCACGAACATGGAGGAGGTGCCGCGCACCATCAGGACGAAGTCGGTGATGGCCGGCGAGTAGACGGCTCCGCCCGCGCAGGGCCCCATGATGGCCGAGACCTGCGGAACGACCCCCGAGGCGAGGGTGTTGCGGAGGAAGATGTCGGCGTAGCCCGCGAGCGAGGCGACCCCTTCCTGGATCCGCGCGCCGCCGGAGTCGTTCAGGCCGACGACCGGCGCCCCCGCCTTCATCGCGAGGTCCATCACCTTGCAGACCTTCGCGGCGTTCGTCTCCGACAGGGAGCCGCCGAAGACGGTGAAGTCCTGCGCGAAGACGAAGACCGGGCGCCCCTCGACCCGGACCGCGCCCGCCACGACGCCGTCGCCCGGGACGGTGTTGCCCTCGGCGTCCATGCCGAAGTCCCGGCACCTGTGGACGACGAACGGGTCCGTCTCCTCGAACGAGCCCGGGTCGCCGAGCAGCTCGACGCGCTCGCGCGCGGAGAGCTTGCCGGCCTCGTGCTGCCTCTTCAGGCGGGCCTCGCCGCCCCCCATCCGGGCCGCCTGACGCAGCGCGTCGAGGTGGCGGATCCTCTCTTCGGTCGTCCTCATCCGTCCGCTCCGCCGCTCAAAGCGGGATCTTTTTCTTCTCGGCGAGCAGCCGCTTCGCCTTCCGGAACATCTCCGCGTAGTCGACGCCGGCGCCGAGGGTCGCGGCGCCGTGGGCGCGCAGGAGCTTCTCGACCTCCGCCTCGAGCTGCCGCTCGCGGTCGCGGTCGAAGACGAGGGCCGCCTCGACGGCGCGGCGCGCGTCGGCCGGCGACTTGGCGCGGACGAGCCCGGAGTCGAGGAGCCGCCGCGTCACGAAAGCGGCGCACGCGGCGAGTCGGGCGTCCGGCGCGGCCATGGCCGCGGAGGATACAGCAGGAGGCGAGCGGATCGCGCCTGCGCTGCCTAGAATCCGTGGAGATGCGGGAAGCGTCCGAGCTTTCGCGCGACGCGGACGACGCCGTCCGCCTCGTCTCGGGGCTCCTCCGGAGGGGCGAGTCGGGCGAGGCCCTGCGCGAGCGCGTCCGCACGGAGACCTGGAGCGCGTCCGAGTCCGGGCTCCTCGCCCCGGCGCTCGCCGAGGAGAGCGGAACGGCCGTGCGGATCCGGCGCGACGGAGCGCTCCTCCTCGTGGCCCGATCCGGCGCCGGCCCGGAGGCGCTGCGCGACGCCGTCCGCGAGGCGGGCCGCCTCGCCGGGAACGCGCCGTTCTTCAAGGCGCACCGGAACGCCCCGGCGCCGCCATCCCGCCCGCCCCTCGAGGCCGGGGAGGAGGAGGAGCGGCGGACCGCGGCCCTCGCCGCCGCGCTCGCCCGCGCCCGCCCCGACCCGCGCGGCCTCTCGGCGACGCTGGAGGTGTCGCGCGTCGTCGATGAGCGGACGGTCGTCACCGCGCGCGCTCTCCTGCCGTGCGGCGGGAGGACCCGGCTGACGGCGCACGGCATCCTCCGCCGCGCGGGCTCCGAGCGCCCCTTCGCGTTCCAGTCCGCCCGCCCCTTCGGCGAGGCGGCCGAGGCTCTCGCGGCCGCGCTCCGCGAGGCGAGCCGCCCCGTCGCGGGCCTTCCGCCTTCGCCCGGCCCGGTCGACGTCGTCTTCTCGCCCTCGGCCGCGTCGGCCTTCTGGCACGAGGTCGTCGGCCACCCGCTCGAGGCCGACACCGGAGAGCGCGGCTCCGTCCTCTCGCGCGTGAAAGGGGCGGCCGTCGCCCCGGCCGGCCTCGACGTCGTCGACGACCCCGGGCGCCTCGACCTCCCCGGCGCCTACGGCGTCGACGACGAGGGGACGGCCGCGCGCGCCGTGCCGCTCCTCGCGGGCGGCGTCGTCTCCGGGCTCCTCTCCGACCGGCGCTCGGGCCCGCTCGACTCGAACGGCCACGGGCGGACGTCGAGCTTCCGGCGCCCGCCGCGCGCGCGGATGTCGAACCTCGTCGCGGCCGCCGGCACCGCGAGCCTCGAGGAGCTCCTGGACCGCTGCGGGGACGGCGTCTTCGTCCGCGAGGTCGCGAGCGGCTTCGCCGACCCGGAGTCGGGCCGGTTCGTTCTCCACGTCGCCGCGGCCGACGCGGTGAGGAAGGGCCGGCGGGCGGCGCCGCTCGCGCCGTTCGCCCTCTCGGGCGAGATCCTCTCCGCCCTCGCCGGGATCGACGAGGTCTGGGGGGACGAGGCCCTCCCCGCGACCGGCCTGTCCGTCTGCGTCAAGGGAGGCGACGCCGTGCCGGTCGGGGGCGCCGCACCGGCGCTCCTCGTCCGCGGCCTCGTCGCGAGGACCGCCCGCCGATGAGCGGACGACCCGGCGACGGCCTCTTCGAGCAGCTGCTCGAGACGGCGGCCATGGACGGCGCCGGCGCGGAGCTGTACGAACGACGCGGGTCGCTCCTCGAGCTGACCGAGGACGAGGAGGGCTCGACGCTCCTCGCCTCCGCCGAGCGCGGCTTCGCCCTCCGGCTTTTCAGGTCGGGCCGGACGGCCTTCGCCGCGTCGGGCCCCGAACGGGCCGCGGGCCTCGTCGCCGAGACGCGGCGCAGACTGCCGCGCGCCCGGGCGAGGCGCGGCGTCCGGCTGCCGTCGCCGCTCCC
>JBDIBE010000222.1:0-5883 GCA_039812785.1 Thermoanaerobaculia bacterium
GGGCCGGCGCCGCCGGGAGGAGCCGGTCGCCGCCGAGGAAGGTCCGCTCGACGACAGCCGCGGCGACGGCGGCGAGGAGCGAGCCTCCGAGAACGCCGCGCGAGGCGGCTCCCATGATCTCTTCGAGCGCGAACACGACCCCCGTGATCGGGGCGTTGAAGATCGCGGCGATCCCCGCCGCCGTGCCGACCGGGACCATCCCGCGGACGAAGCGGCCGGGGAGGCCGAACCACCTCGCGGCCATCGCGGAGAAGCCGCTCGTCAGGACGACGGTCGGCCCCTCGGGGCCGAGCGGCGTCCCGGCGCCGAGGGAGAGAGCGTTCGCTCCGTAGGTCCCGACGAGGGTCCGCGCGTCGAGGAGCTCGGCGGGGTCTTCCACGAAGGCCCTCCGCACGAGGGCGAGGCCTCCGCCGCAGCGCGGGGCGAAGCGGGGGACGAGCCACGCGAGGAGCGCCCCGGCGGCGGCCGGAGTCAGGACGAGGAGCCCGCCCCGGAGGAAGCCGGGGGGGTGCTTCAGCGCGGATCCGATCAGGAGCGCGCGAAGGAGCTCGATCGCTCCGTGGAACGCGACGGCGACGAGGCCGCAGCCCGCCCCGATCAGGACGACGGCGACGAGGACGGCCTGACGCGACCGGGGCCGGAGGAGGTCGAGGAGGGCCTCGAGGCGGAAGCGCGGGCCGTTCGCGGGCGGGACGGGAGGTGAGCTCAGCCCCGGCCTCCTCCGACGGCCTCGGCGCGCGGCCGGAGCAGGAGGTGGTAGAGCGTCTGGAGGTAGCGGCTCGTCTCCTCGCGCTCGAGGCCCGAGACGAACTTCCAGAAGCCGTAGATGCGGGAGAAGGTCATGATCCGCTCCGCGTACCGGCGCCAAGTGTAGCGGGCCGCGACGCGGGCGACGGCCGCCGTCGAAACGCGCGTCCAGGCCGAGGGGTCCCGCGCGCAGAGCTCGAGGAAGCCGGCGATCTTCGCGGCCGCGGCCGCGCCGTCGTTCGGGTCGACGTGGAAGCCGGAGCGGCGGTCCTCGATGATCTCCGACGGGCCCCCGTGGCACGTGGCGAAGACGGGGAGGCCCGAGCCCATCGCCTCGACGACCGTCAGGCCGAAGGCCTCGAAGAGGGCCGGCTGGACGAAGACGCCGCGGCGGTCGGCGACCCAGCGGTAGAGCTCGCCCGTCAGGTGGCGCTCGAGCCGACGGCCGATCCAGCGGACCTGGCCGTCGAGCCCGTGCCGGCCGATGAGGTCGTGCATGAGGATCGCCTGGTCGCGCTCCTCGCCGTCCGCGCAGAGCGTCGTGTCGACGTGCCCGCCGACGACGACGAGGTTCGCGGCCTTCCGGAGCCGCTCGTCGGCCGCGTACCACTCGACGAGCCCCGTCAGGTTCTTGATCCGGTCGAGGCGGGCCATCGTGAAGACGATCGGGCGGTCGGGCTCGACGAGGCGCCCGCGGGCCGTCGGCCCCGCCTCGCCGAGCACGAGCTCCTCGATCATCGGCGTGAGCGCCGCGAGGCGGCGGTCGGTCTCGGTGAAGGGGAAGTAGACGCCCTCGTCGGCTCCCGGCGAAACGATGTTGAAGCGGGGGTCGAAGACGTCGACGCCGTGCACGACCCGGTAGAGGCCCGGCATCGTGAAGGACGAGTAGCTCTCGTACTGCCCCACGACGTCCTTCGTCCCGGCGATCTCCTGGTAGGTGCTCGTGACGATGAAGTCGGCGCTGTTCATCGCGAAGAGGTCGGCGGTGTACTGGACGGAGAAGGCGTACTCGGCCTCGAGGTCCTTCCAGTGGAGGGCCGAGAGGAGGTACTTCGTCTTCTCGAGGGCGTGGGCGATCGTCGCGTGGGTCACGCCGAGGCGCATCCCGATGAGCGCGGCGACGAGGTTGCCGTCGGAGTAATTGCCGAGGATCAGGTCGGGACGCCCGCCGAGCTCGGCGAACGCCTCGCGCTCGGCCTCGCGGGAGAAGGCGTCCAGGTACGGCCAGACCCGGAATCGGGGGATGAAGTGCCGGACGACGCTTCCGTCCTCGTGGCGGAACGGCACGCGCAGGATCACGGCGCTTCGGCAGCCGTCGATCTTCTCGAGCCTCACGTCGCACCCGGTCGAGCCGG
The DNA here is from genome assembly GCA_039812785.1 of Thermoanaerobaculia bacterium. Classification (GTDB taxonomy): domain Bacteria; phylum Acidobacteriota; class Thermoanaerobaculia; order UBA5066; family UBA5066; genus UBA5066. The sequence goes on from JBDIBE010000222.1 coordinate 2,103, forward strand.
CCTCCGGGATGAGCCGGGTCACGACGACGATGCGGGGCTCGACGTCGACACCCTGCTCGGCCATCCGGTCGCGCATCTCGCGCTCGAGGGCGCGGACCTGGTCGAGGATGTAGACGACCTGCCCGCCGGTGTCGGGGAGGCCGAGGACGCCCGACTGGCCGAACCACCCGTGCGGCGAGAGGACGAGGACGCGCGAGACCATCGGCACGCGCGCGAGGAACGTCTCGAGGAGCTCGGCCGAGGGGGCCTCGAGGAGGTCGATGAGGAGGCTCATCGTCTCGGCGGCGCGCTCGGCCGTCGCCCCCCACCCGGGGGCGAAGCCGAGGACGGCGAGCCGTTCCTCGAGCTGGGCCCACGGGGTCGCGGGGTCCGCCGCCGAGAGAGAGGCGAGAGCCTTCCGGAGCGCCGTCCGGAGGGCCGGGGTGTCGGGGAAGGGCGCCCTGAGGAGGAGGGAGCGCCCCTCCAGGGTGTGGAGGCCGAGGAAGGTGTGGATGCGGTCGGACCCCGCTCCCCCGTCGCGGAAGAGGCGGCTGGCGAGATGGCGGTTGAGGAAGGAGAGGCCCTGCCCGATCGAGCGGGTCTCCGTGAGGCGCGGGAAGCCGCGCGAGAAGGGGCCGAAGTCGAGCTCGAGCGGCTCGCGCTCGCCCGGCCCGTCGATGAGGGACTCCTTGAAGGCGTGGAACTCGGCGACGGGCATCGGCTCGGGCACGAGCCGGTCTGCGTGCACGCGGGCGTACTCCCAGGTCCCGGGGCCGGTCCGGAAGGCGAAGGCGGCCCACGGCGCGCGCAGGACCCCCTCCTGAGCCGCCGCGACGGCCTCCGCGAGGACCGTCCCGCCGAGGTCGAGGGCCGGGTAGTCGCGCCGGACGTCCTCGAAGCCGTGGACGAGGTCGGAGCCGAGGAGGACGTTCCGTCCCTCGGCGAGGTAGCGCTTCATCAGGAGGACGAAGACGTCGGGGTGGGCGACGGCGAAGTCGCGGAGGCGGTCTAGCACGGTCCCTCCCGGGCGAACCCGTAGCTCTCGATCCCCTCGAGGATCCCCCCGGCGTAGCGCGCCTCCGCGAAGTAGACGCGCTCGCGGCCTCGGAGCTCCTCGAGCTCGGGCTTGTGGTTGCCGACGACGACGGCCATCGTGTCGCCGACGAGCATCTCGAGGTCGTTCCCGGAGTCGCCCGCGACGAGGAACGCCTCCAGCGGCAGGCCGAGGCGGAGCGCGAGGAACCGCACGGCGAGCCCCTTGCCGGCGCGGACCGGCAGGACGTCGAGGAACTTCCCCTGCGAGAAGACGAGGCGGGCGGCGAGCCCGCGCGCCCGGAGGAGGCGGCGGACCGCCTCGAGGTCGACGGTCCGGCCGGGGACCACGTCCCAGCTCGCCTTGTAGGGCCCGTCGTTCTCGTCCGGCTGCTTCCTCAGACCCGGCGCCCCGGCGAGGGCGCGGACGACCTCGTCGCGCCGCCAGCCGTGGCGGATGTGACCCTCCCAGGCGCGGTCGGGCTTCAGGTCTGCCGCGAAGCGGATCTCGGTGCCGACGGCGGTGACGAGGACGTCGGGAAGCGGGACCTCCCACTTCGCGAGGACCTCGAGGGTCCTCGCGTACGAGCGCCCCGTCGCGACGCCGAAGGCGACGCGCGGCGCGTTCGCACGCCGCCACGAAAGGAGCCGCCCGAGGGCCTCCGCGTCGCCGACGAGCGTGTCGTCGATGTCGGTGACGAGGACGTGCGTGGCGTCGGCGAGGGGGGCGAGGGGGCTCGTGCGGAGCGCGGCGTGCCGCCGGCGGAGAGCCTTCCTCTCGCGCCGGAGGAGCCGTCCGACGAGCGAGAGGTACCGCGCGACGTGGCCGTCCCACGAGTACGTGTCGCGGACGCGCCGGACGCCGTTCCGCGCCCACTGGCCCCAGCGCGCGGAGTCAGAGAGCGACTCGGCGAGGGCGCGCGACAGGGCGTCGACGTCGCGCGGGTCGACGAGGAGCCCGTTGCGGCAGTTCGCGACGATGTCCTTCGGGCCGCCGTCGGCCGTCGCGACGACCGGGACGCCGCCCGCGGCCGCCTCGAGGAGCGTCAGGCCGAACGGCTCGGTGAGGGCGGGGTTCACGAAGACGCCGCGCCGCTGTGCCGCGAGCCGGTAGATCTCGGGGACGTCGGCGGGGTCGTGCCTCTTGGGGAGCGCGATCGAGCCCCAGAGGTCGTGCCGGTCGGCTGCGAGGAGGAGATCCGTGTAGACGGCCCGGGCCTCCTCGTCGGCCGCGACGATGTCCCCCCGGACGCCGGCGAAGATCGCGAGGTTCGCCTTTCGCCGCAGGGCGGGGTCCCGCCCGAACGCCTCGACGAGCGCCGGCAGGTTCTTCTTCGGCGCGGGGCGGCTGATGGCGAGGACGAGCGGCAGCTGCGGGTCGCGGAGGAAGCGGTCGACCTCGGGCCGCGCCGGGCGGGAGCGGTTCGCGGGCGGGGGAGAGAACCTCGAGGTGTCGACGCCCGGGGGGACGACAGCGAAGCGGCCGGGCCGGAAGTTCTCGTACTCGCCCCACTGCTCCTCGACCTCCTGGCGCGTCGAGGCGAGGACGAGGCGGGCGTTCTCGAGCACCTCCTCCTCGGCGGGGATCCGCTGGGAGAAGCGGAACGGCCGCTCGAGGGCCGCCTCGACCCGCCCGGAGGCGAGGAGCCGCGAGCGCTTCGTCCGGCCGAGCGAGTGCCCGGTGTGGACGAGCGGGACGCCGAGCAGCTGCGAGAGGCGGACGCCGACCCAGCCCGCGTCGGCGTAGTGCGTGTGGATGACGTGCGGGAGCCGCTCCTGGGCCCTCAGGTACTCGACGCAGCGGTCGACGAGGGCCTGGAGGTGGGGCCAGAGGAGCTCCTTCCTGAGGTAGCGCCGCGGCCCGAAGGGAAGCCGGACGATGCGGGCGCGCCCGGCGAGGGGCTCCTCCTCCGACGCGTAGTCCGGGCCGACGGCCGGGTCTTCGACGAGCCGCGTGACGAGGTCGACCCGGGCGACCCCCTCGGCGCGCGCGAGGGCGCGCGCGAGCTCGAGGACGTAGGTGACCTGGCCCCCCGTGTCGGGGTCGCGGCCGAGCTCGGGGGCCGTGCCGCGGATCAGCCCGTGGACGCTCAGGTGCAGGAGGTAGAGGCCGCCGGTCACGCCGCGGCCTCCCACTCCCCGAGGAACGGCGCGTAGAAGTCGCGGTCCTCCGGGAGCGCGCCGGCGACCCGGGTCATCGCTCCGGAGAAGCCGATCCCGCGGCGGAGGCTCTCGTCGGCCGTCCACCCGCGCACGAGCCCGAGGAGGACGGCGGCCGTGTAGGCGTCGCCCGCGCCGACCGTGTCGACGACCTCGCCCCCGGGCGCCGAGGCGGGGGCCTCGGAGAAGGAGACGACGTCCCCGCCCGTCCGGGCCGCGACGAAGGCCCCGTGGGCCCCGCGGGTGACGTGGAGCGCCCGCAGCCGGAAGCGCCTCACGACGTCGGCGGAGAGGGCCTCCGGGTCGCGGAGCGTCAGGCAGAGGAGGCGCCGGACCTCCGCGAGCTCCTCGTCGCTCGTCTTCACGACGTGGGCCGAGGAGAGCGCCCTGCAGACGACGGCGCCGTCGTACCAGGGGGCCCGGAGGTTCAGGTCGACGAGGCGGAGCGCCTTCGTCGCCGAGAGCGCCGCGGCGAGGGCGGCCCGCGAGGCGGGCTCACGCTGGGCGAGGGTCCCGAAGGCGACGACGCGCGGGCGGAACGCGCGGACGGCCCGGACCGCCTCCTCCGCGTCGATCGCGTCGAACGCGGCGCCGGGCGGAATCTCGAACC
>JBDIBE010000223.1:0-5849 GCA_039812785.1 Thermoanaerobaculia bacterium
CCGCGAGCTGCAGGCGATCGACGGCCGCCTCGCGAACGGGATGTCGGTCATGGCGATGGGGGCCCACACGGGGTGCAACACCGTCTTCGGCTCGACCCCGCCGAACAACCCGCTCCCCTACCCGTGGATGAACTCGCTCTTCCAGGACGGCGCGACCGTCGCCTGGCTCTTCGGCGAGGCGTTCGTCCAGGACCACGCCCGCCGCTCCGTCCTCCCCGAGCGGCTCGCCGACGCCCTCCTCGGGCGCGACGAGGGGGTGATCACCCCGCGCGAGTACTTCGACTGGGCCCACTTCACCGACGCGCAGATGACCGACCTCGAGGTCAGAGAGCTCCCGAAGGCGTGGGCCATCGGCGGCGACGGCGGCATGGGCGACATCGGCTTCCAGAACGTCTCGAAGGTCGTCCTCCAGAACCGCCCGAACGTGAAGCTCCTGATGCTCGACACGCAGGTCTACTCGAACACGGGCGGGCAGAACTCCGACTCGTCCGTCATCACGGGCGGCTTCGACATGAACCAGATCGGCGCCGCGACGCAGGGGAAGCTGACCGAGAAGAAGGGGCTCGCCGAGATCTTCTGCTCCGGCCACGGCTCGCCGTTCGTCGCGCAGGTCTCCATGGCGAACGCCCCGAAGCTCTACAAGGCGCTCCTCGACGCCCTCGAGTACCGCGGCACCGCCTTCGTCCAGAGCTTCACGCCCTGCCAGCCCGAGCACGGCGTCGGCGACGACGTCTCCACGCTCCAGTCGCAGCGCGCCCGCGACTGCCGGCTCATCCCGGAGTTCACCTACAACCCGTCGAAGGGCGAGACCTATCGCGAGGCGATCGAGGTGAAGGGGAACCCGAACCACGACAAGGACTGGTGGGAGACGACTCTGAAGTCGTCGGGCGAGAAGGTCCGCTACACCGTCGCCCACTACGCCGTCACCGAGGCGCGCTTCCGCCAGCACGTGCGGAGGGTCGACGAGGCGAAGGCCTCGACGATGCTCGCCCTCGACGACGTCCTCGTCCTCCTGACGCAGGACGACGTCGTGAGGCGGCGCGTCCTCGACCCGAAGAGCCACGCCTTCGTCCCCGACTTCGGCGTCGTCGTCAAGGCCGAGGACAACGACGGGAAGCCGGGCTACTACGCGCTCTCGCGCCAGATGGTCCTCCTCTGCGTCGAGCGGCGGAAGGCGTGGCGCCTCCTCCAGGGGAAGGCCGGCGTCGAAAACAGGGAGTACCGTGCGCAGCGCGCCCTCCTCGCCCGCCTCGCGAAGGGCGAGATCACCCGGGACGACCTCGTGAAGGGGGGCGCGATGCTCCTCAGGGAAGAAGCCGCGAAGCTCGCAGCGAGCTGAGACGAACCAGAAGGAGAACCAGATGGAAAGAACCGGCGTCATCACGTTCCTCGGCGGCCCCCTCACCCTCGTCGGCCCCGAGGTCAAGGCGGGGGACAAGGCCCCCGACTTCACCGTCCTCGACAACGGCCTCGGCGCGAAGAGCCTCGCGGACTTCGCCGGCAAGACCGTCGTCCTCAGCGTCACCCCGTCGCTCGACACCCCGGTCTGCGACGCGCAGCTCCGCAAGTTCAACCAGGCCGCCGCCGCCCTCGGCGACGACGTGGCCGTCCTCAACGTCTCGATGGACCTCCCCTTCGCGAACAAGCGCTTCTGCTCGGTCGCGGGGATCGAGAAGGCCCTCACGCTGAGCGACCACCGCGACGCGTCGTTCGGCCAGGCCTACGGCGTCCTCATCAAGGAGCTCCGCCTCCTCGCCCGCGCGATCTTCGTCATCGGCAAGGACGGCGTCGTGAAGCACGCCGAGATCGTCCCCGAGGTGACCCACCACCCCGACTACGACAAGGCGCTCGCCGCGGCGAAGTAGCCGGCGGCCTTCCCGGAACGTCCGAGGGGGGCGCGTCCCGCGAGGGACGCGCCCCCCTCTCGTTCCAGGGGAGTCAGCGCAGGATCCGCTGCAGGAGGGACGGGGTTGCGGCCGCGACGTTCTCCTCGCCGGTCCACCGCGCGCGGCGGGTCGGCTTCGGCGTGGGGGTCGGCGTCTTCGTCGGCCTCGGGGTCGCGGTCGGGTACGGGGTCGGCGTCTTCGTCGGCCTCGGGGTCGCGGTGGGGGTCGGCGTGGGGGTCTTCGTCGGGGTCGGCGTCGCCGTCGGCCGCGGCGTGGCCGTCGGCGTCGGGGTCGGGGTCGGGTTCCCGCCCGGCGGCGGGGCGCCCTCGCCGCTCGGCCCGTTGTGGCAGGAGTAGCAGCCGACCTGGGTCCCCGCAGCGAACGAGACGGTGATGTCCTCCGCGCGGAACGAGCGCGCCGCGAGGGTCTTCGAGAGGACGGTGCCGCGGTCGTCCGCGCCGTGGCAGGCGCGGCAGGAGGCGAGGCCGCTCCCCTTGGCGTAGCCCTCGTGGTGGTCGACCCACCAGGAGCCCACCGTGTGCATCCCGTGCGGCCCGCCCGAGGCGGTCTGCGGGGCGGTGCGGTGACAGGCGGAGCACTCGCCGAGCGTCCCCGCGTGCCCCTGCAGGTCGAGGCTCTGGAGGTTGTCGTTCTCGTGCGAGGAGGGGTACTCGGCGTGCGTCGAGCCGTGGCAGGCGGCGCACTGGAGCCCGCCGTGCCCCTTGGAGAAGCGATAGAGCGAGAGGCCCGCCGCCGGGGCGTTCGCCTCCGTCGCGAAGCGGAGGTCGGCGGCGACGCGGGGCGCGCCCGCGCTCGTGAAGGCCGACGTGAAGCGGATCTGCCCGGAGTTCTTCGTGGCCGTCCCGGTGTGGCACTGCTGGCAGGTCGGCTCGTCGAGCCAGCCCGTGCGCGTCGAGGCGCCGACGGCCGCCATCCCGCCGTGGCAGCTCTGGCACTGCATCAGCATCGAGCCGTCGGGGGCCGTCGCCTTCCCCATCGCGCCCCGGAGGCACTTCGTCTCCGAGCCGGGGTGGCAGCGGTAGCAGGAGGAGCGGTTGGCGGACGAGCCGAGGGCGAGGCCCGTCGAGGGGTCCTCGACTCCCGCGTGGAGCGCGTGGACGGCCCGCGTGAGAGGCGGGACGCCCGGCTGCCCGCTCCCGGGGAGCGCCTCGGAGGAGTGGCACGCGGCGCAGAGGACGGCCTTCTTTCGCACCGTGACGGTCGCGAGGAGGCCGGCCGGGTCGTACCCGGCCGCGGCGAGGGCGGGGGCCCACGCGGGCTTGCCCGCCGCGGCCTCGTCGTGGAGCTTGAGGATGTTGAGGCGGTAGTCGCGCTCGGCGTTCGGGTCGAAGACCCAGCCCCCGGCCGGGCGCGCCGCCGGGGCCGAGCCGGAGCCGTGGCAGCCGCGGCAGTCCATCTCGTCCGACACGGGGAGGACGATGCGGGTCGAGGCGAGGACGTTCCCCGCCCCGTCGCGCGCCGTCACCTTCATGAGCGGGTAGGTGTTCTTCCGGCCCGCGTCGTCGTACGGCGTGATCGGGATCCCCTCGGCGATGAACCAGTTCCGGGCCGCGTCGAACGTCATCGGCTTCGGGGCGTTCGTGGGGCCCGGCATGTCCTTCCCCGCGAGGCCCGCGTCGACGGGGAGCGCGGCGCCGAAGAGCGGGAGGACGTTGTCCCAGAAGTCCGTCTTCCCGCGCGAGGTCGTGTTGATCGACCCCGACGGGTCCGCCACGGCCTCGTAGGTCACGGAGACCGCCGAGGCGCTCTTCACGAGCTTCCCCGACGGGTCGACGACGTGGGCCTGGATCGTGTTGTAGGGGGGCAGGATCGCGAAGACCGAGAAGTCCGCGTCCATGCAGTGCATGCCGAGGTTGTTCCAGGCGACGACGGTCCACCCCGACGGCGAGACCGCCGCGCCCGGGAGGAGCGCGAGGAGGAGCACAGAGAGGACCACCCCGAAGAACACGATCAGCCGTACCCGCATACGTCCCTCCTTCTGCTCGCTGCCCGAATACACGAAAGCCGCGTACACCCTGCTGCCGGTGAAACGCGGCTCCCTCCCGACCCGACTTGTCCCGGAGTGACGTTACTCCCGGGATCCCACGGCGTGACTGAACGAACTCCGAACGGGGCGGGCTCGCCTCGCGGCGCCCGGTCAGCCGGCGCGGCCCAGGTACGCCGCGAGCCGCTCGTACTCGAAGGCCTCTGCGAGCTCGCGAACGGTCCGGGCGCTCTCTGCGTCGGTCGCGGAGATCTCGTCCGCGAGCCGGAGGATGGCGTCGAGGTCGGCGCGTTCCACCGCGGCGCGCAGCTCGGAGGCAAGGGCCTCCGGCATCGCGGCAGCCGGCGCGCGTGGCGCCTCTGGGGCCGCGCCGGGCCGCGCGGCGCCCTCGTAGACGAAGTCGATCCCGAGGCAGCGCCCGATCGTCCCGAGGAGGTCCCCCTCCCGGAACGGCTTGCTCACGAACCCGTCGCCGCCCGCCTCTTCCACGGACTTCCGGTCTTCCTCGAAGGCGCTCGCCGTGACCGCCACGAGGGGAACACGAGCCGCCTCCTCCGTGGATCGGATCGCCCGGATCGCCTCGAGGCCGTCCATGCCCGGCATCTTGAGGTCCATCAGGACGAGGTGCGGGCGCCACGCCTCGAGCCGCTCGATCGCCTCGGCCCCGTCGTTCGCGGTGGCGACCGTGAAGCCGACCCGTTCCAGCATCTGCCGCAGGACCTCGCGGTTCTCGGCGACGTCGTCGGCGACGAGGATCCGCCGGCGCGTCTCCCCCGGCGGCAGGCCCGCGACGCGCCGGACCTCGACGCGAGGGGCGGTCTCCGCCGCCGCGACGACCTCCACGGGCAGCGACAGGGTGAAGACGCTCCCTTCGCCGGGCCGGCTCCTGACCGAGATCGCCCCCCCCAGCATCTGCGCGAAGGCCTGGCTGATGGCGAGACCGAGGCCCGTCCCGCCCCCCGCCTCCCGGCCCGTCCGCGTCTGCTCGAAGCGCTGGAAGAGGCGGGAGAGCTCCTCCGGCCCGATCCCCGGTCCGGTGTCCTCCACGTCGACGACGAGAAGGGAGCGGCCCTCCTCGCTCGGCGCCGCGTGGACGCGCACCTTCACGCCGCCCTTGCCGGTGAACTTCACGGCGTTCCCCGCGAGGTTGATGACGATCTGCCGGAGCTTCCTCTCGTCCGTCACGACGTGGCGCGGCAAGTCGCCCGAGCGGACGACGTCGAGCGTCAGCCCCTTCTCGCGGGCGCGCAGCCGGAACATCTCCTCGAGGTCGAGGACGAGGCTCCAGAGGTCGGTCTCGGCGACGTCGACCGTCGCCCGCCCCGCCTCGATCTTCGACATCTCGAGGACGTCGTTGATGAGGCCGAGGAGGTGCTCGCCCCCGCGCTGGATCGCCTGCACCTGCTCTCTCTGCCGCGGCGAGAGCCCGCTCCCCCCGAGGAGGAGCTGGGAGAAGCCGAGGATGGCGTTCATCGGCGTCCGGATCTCGTGGGACATGCTCGCGAGGAACGCGCTCTTGGCCCGGTTCGCCGCCTCCGCCGCGTCGCGCGCCGCCCGGAGCTCCTCCTCGGCCTTCTTCTGCCGGGTCGTGTCGAGGGCGAAGCCGGCGAACTGCGTCGCCCGCCCGTCCGGGCCGCCGGCGGCCGAGCCGACGGTCCGGATCCACCGCACGGCGCCGTCCGGGTGGACGACCCGGAACTCGTGGTCGAGGACGGCGCCCGCTTCGATGGCGGACTTCAGCTCGAGGACGTCCTTCTCCCGGTCGTCGGGATGGACGGCGCTCGACCACGTCTCCCCGCTCGCGACCGCGTCGCCCGGGATGCCCATGAGCCGCCGCAGCTCGGGCGACCACTCGTGCCGGTCTTCCGCGATGTCCCAGAGCCACGTCCCGGCGTCGGCCGAACGGAGGACGAGAGAGAGGAACTCCGCCTGCCTCCGGTATTCCCCCTCGGCCCGCG
>JBDIBE010000224.1:0-5843 GCA_039812785.1 Thermoanaerobaculia bacterium
TTCACGCCGCAGGGGCCGGGCACGGCCGCCTGCCTCGGCTGCCACGACAACCGCGACTCCGCGGCGCACGCGTACCTCAACACCGCGGTCTTCGGCGAGGCCTGTGGCGCGTGCCACGGCGCCAACTCCGAGTGGGCCGTCGCGACCGTCCACGCCCGCTAAATTCTGAGGACGCCCGCCTCCCGGGAAACCCGGGGGGCGGGCCTCCCGCCCGTCGCGCCCCGCGCGCCGGGCGGAGAGAGGACTGAGATGGTGAAACGATTCCTCGGCCTCACCGGCCTCGTTCTCCTGGTCCTCGGGGTGACGTGGATTGGTGGACCGGCCCTTGCCGCGGACGCGCCGAGCTGCGGCGACTGCCACGAGCAGTCGACGACGTTCCCCGCGAACCCGCACGGTCGTGCGGCCTGCGATCTTCCCGGCGACGCGGCGTGCGCGAGCTGCCACGGCGACGGGAAGGCCCACATGGAGGCGGGCGGCGACAAGTCGCTCATCAAGGGCCTCCACGGCGCCCAGGGCGCCGAGACCTGCCTGAAGTGTCACGACGTCACCACCGAGCACGTCTCCTTCCGTGACGGCGTCCACGCCTCGACCGAGGCCGTGAACTGCCTCACCTGCCACTCGATCCACGCGCCGCAGACGCGGGAGCCGAAGCTCCTGGCCGAGCGGCAGACGAAGCTCTGCGCCTCCTGCCACCCGGGGCAGACCGCGAGCCTCGAGAACAAGGCGTTCACGCACCACCTCGACCGCGGCGGCTTCACCTGCGCCTCCTGCCACCAGCCCCACGGGCGGAAGGGCGAGGGCGCGCTGAAGCTGACGAGGCAGGGCGAGCTGCCGTGCCTGACCTGCCACAACGAGAAGCGCGGCCCGTTCGTCTACGAGCACGTCGGCCCGACGGTCGGCGGCATGACGGGCGGCTGCCTCACCTGCCACGAGCCGCACGGCTCGAACAACCCGAAGATGCTCACGCGCTCCCGGATCGACATGCTCTGCCTCGAGTGCCATTCGTCGCTCGCGGCGGGGGCCCTCGGCTCGCAGCCGCCGGCCACGCATAACGTGAACCTCCCGCGCTGGCGGAACTGCACGACGTGCCACGTGGCGATCCACGGCTCCAACCGGTCGCCGAAGCTGCTGAAGTAGGAGGGACGTAGATGCGAACCTACCGATTCCTCCTCGCCGGCATCCTCCCGGCGCTCTTCCTCGGCGGCGTTGCCGCCGCGCAGGACGTTCCCCTCGACCTCGAGGTGGGCTACCGCTTCACCGAGGTCACGGGCAACGACGAGATGTTCAAGAACCAGATCGACGAGGAGTCGGGCTTCCAGATCCGCTCCCTGTCGTACGGGCTCGGCGACATCCGCGGCACGAACGCCCTCGACCACTTCCGCATCGACGCCGCCGACCTCGGCATCGGCCCCAACGGCATGCTCCGCCTCGAGGCGGGCCGCACCGGCTACTGGAAGCTGAACGCCGCGTACCGGCACACCGAGAACTACTCCAACTACCCGACCGTCGCGAACCCGTTCCTGCCGGGCGTGCTCGACAGCCAGCACCGGTACGACCGCGAGCGCGACACCGTCGACGTCGACCTCGAGCTCCTCCCCGGCAAGGCCGTCCGGCCGCTCCTCGGGTACAGCTACAGCAAGTACTCGGGCCCCGGCATGACGACCTACCACGTCGGCCAGGACGAGTTCGCGCTGAACCACGCCCTCTCCGACAAGGAGAACGAGTTCCGCGTCGGCGTCGCCTTCGACGCCGGCCCGGTCTCGGGCCAGGTCCTCCAGGGCTGGCGGCAGTTCCGCGGGTCGGAGACGACGAGCCTCGCCCCGGGCGCCGGCAACGGCAACAACCCCGGCACGATCCTCAACGTCCCGATCACCCTCTCCTCCCAGTCGCGCACCGCGAAGACCGACGTCGACACGCCGGTCACCTCGGCCGTCGTCACGGGGAAGCTGGGCTCGGCGGTCCGCCTCACGGCGAACTACGTCCGCGCGGACGCGGACACCGAGGACTCCCAGTCGGAGAGCCTCGCGGGCAGCCTCATCTCCTACCAGCTGCTCAACTACTACAAGACCCTCGCGGAGACGAGCTCGGCCACGTCGAACGCCCTCTACTGGCGCGGCGGGATCCGGGCCGACCTCCACCTGGCCAAGGGCTTCGACCTCTCGGCGGGCTACAACCGCCGGAGCCGCGAGCTCGACGGCTACGCGCTCATCACCGACCTCTACGGCGGCCTGATGACCTTCCCGCAGATCGACCCGGCGGACGTCACGACGATCGTCGAGTCGAGGACGCGGATGGAGCGCGAGGAGGACATGTACGACGTCCGGATGAGCATCAAGCCGTCCGGGCCGTTCTCCTTCCGGATCGGGTACGCGGTCAACGACGCCGACATCACGGTCGTCAACGACCCGTCCGAGGTCGTCGTCTCCGGCGGGCAGGGCGGCACGTTCGCCCGCAAGGTCGGGACGCTCGACGCCGGGGTCCTCTTCAGCCACTCCAACCTGACCCTCGGGGTCGACTACGTCGTCCAGGACGCGGACAACGCCGTCGTGAGGACCGACTTCATCGACCGCAACCGGCTCCGCCTCCGGGGCACCTGGGCCCCGGCGAAGTGGTTCCGCATCGGCGCCACCGCCGAGAACGTCGACACGACGAACGACAACGGCGGCTACGAGTTCGACGGCTCCTGGAACACCTACGCGGGCGACCTCGAGGTCACCCCGTGGCAGTTCCTCTCCTTCCGCTTCGGCCTCGGCCGCTTCGAGGGCGACACGACGATGCCGTACAGGGTCCCGCAGACCTGGGGGACCGCGACCTCGGCTTACACCGAGCGCGGGAACTCCTGGGAGGGCGGGGTGACGGTCAACGTCAAGCCGCTCCTCTTCACGGCCCTCGTCCGCAGCTTCGAGAACACCGGCAGCTACGCGTACGACCTCGTCAAGGCCCGTCTGCGCGCCCAGCTCGACTTCTCCAAGGCCCTCGGCCTGGCGCTCGAGTGGGACATGGACGACTACAACGAGAAGGGGATGTCCTACGGCTCGGCGATGGACTACAAGGCCGACCGCTACGGCGTCTACCTCCGGGTCCACCCGTAAGGCTCACCGGAGACTCCCGGGCTCTTCGCGCCCCCGCCGAAAGGCGGGGGCGCTTTTCTCGTGCGCCGGGGCTCGCGTACGCGGCCGCGGGCCGCGGGCCGCGTGAGATCATTCCGCCGGGGATGAGATCGGGTTCGACCGGAACGAGCGGCCGCAGGGCGGAGGAGCGGCTTCGCGGCCTCCTCGAACAGTCGATGGTCGGCGTGTGCATCGTGAAGGACGGGCGGTTCGCCTGCGTCAACGCCCGCTTCGCCGAGATCTTCGGCTACGAGCGCGGAGAGCTCGAGGGGAAGGCGGGGCTCGTCGACCTCGCCGCCGAGGAGGACGCGCCCCTCCTGGCCGCGCTCGAGGCGCCCGGCCCCGGTGGGGAGGCCGGCGAGCGCCAGGTCCGGTTCCGCGCGGCCCGGAAGGACGGCACGCCCGTCGACGTCAGCCTGAACGGAAGGGCGGTCGACGACGGGGGGCGCCCCGCCTTCGTCGGCTCGGTGCTCGACGTGACCGAGCAGGTGCGCGCGCAGCGCCGCCTCGCCCACCTCGCGTTCCACGACCCGCTCACCGAGCTGCCGAACCGCGCCCTCTTCTACGACCGGCTGGGGCAGGCCCTCGCGCAGGCGAAGAGGGGGGGCGAGCGCTTCGGGCTCCTCGTCCTCGACCTCGACGGATTCAAGGCGGTCAACGACCTCCACGGCCACGAGGCCGGCGACGCGCTCCTGGTCGCCGTCGGCCGGCGCCTGCGGCTCTCGGTCCGCGAGTCCGACACGGTCGCGCGGATGGGCGGCGACGAGTTCGTGGTCCTCCTGCGGGACCTTCGTGACGAGGCGGCCGCCACCGCCGTGGCCGGGAAGATCCTCGCGGCGCTCGCCGGCCCGTTCGCCCTCGGGAACGGCGAGTGCCGCGTCGGCGCGAGCATCGGGGTCTGCCTCAGCCCCGAGGACGGCGAGGACATGGAGACCCTCCTCGGCCGCGCGGACGCCGCGATGTACGAGAGCAAGGCGAGGGGGAAGAACCGCTTCACGCGCTGCGAGCCTGCGCAGGCGCCGCCGGGGCCGGTCCGGATGCTCCATCTCGACCTCGGGCCCGAGATGGCCGTCGGCGTCCCCGTCATCGACCAGCAGCACGCCCGCATGGCCGACCTCCTGAACCGCGTCGCCGACGCGATGAAGCGCGGGCAGGACGCGGAGAGGGTCTCGGCGCTCCTCGACGACTTCATCGCCTTCACGCGCCACCACTTCGAGACCGAGAACCGGCTCATGGAACGGAGCTCCTACCCGGGCCTCCTCGCGCACGCGCAGGAGCACCGGCGGCTCCTGGACGAGCTCGCGAGCATCCGGGCCCACGCGGACGGGGCGGGCCTGACGCTCACGATCCAGTCGCTCCGGGAGTGGCTCACGACCCACATCTCGCACGGCGACCGCGAGCTCGGCGAAGCGCTCCGGGCACGCGCCGCCGCGGGCACGCCAGGCTCCTGAGGCCGGGGCGCGGGCGGGCCCCGCGGCCCCGGCCCCTCCCTACCTCATCGCCTCCATCGGCGAGAGCTTCGCCGCGCGGAGGGCGGGATAGAGGCCGAAGACGAGCGCGAGGCCGAGCGCCGTCCCCCACGCCGCGACGAGGCCGAGCGGGTTGACGACGAGCCCCCACGGGAAGAAGTGCGAGAGCTTCTGGCAGAGGAAGGCGCCGCCCACCGTGCCGAGGAGCGCGCCGAGGGAGGCGAGGACGAGGGCCTCGAGGAGGAACTGGAAGAGGATCTCGTGGTCGGACGCGCCCATTGCCTTCCTCAGGCCGATCTCGTACCGGCGCGAGGAGTACGAGATGAGCATGACCGAGAGGACGCCGACGCCCCCGACGAGGAGGACGGTGCCGGCGAGCGAGGAGAGGACGACGCGCCAGGAGCGCATCTCCTCGAGGAACTGGGAATAGGCTTTCGCCGCCTCGGCGTCGAGGTCCTTGATCTCGGTGTCCTCGATGCCGTGGTGCGCCTGCCGGGCGCGGGAGAGGAGCGCCGCGGACACCTCCTCGAGCGCCTGCTCGTCGCGGAGCTTCACCGCGACGTGCGTCAGCTTCCGCTCCGGGTCGAGCTTCACGACGTAGGTCTCGAGGGGGACCATCAGCCCGTTCGCGTCGTAGTAGATCTCCTCCGTGAAGATCATGAGGGGCGCCAGGACGCCGACGATCCGCCACGGGACGCCGTCCACGACGACGTCGCGGCCCACGGGGTCGGCGCCGCCGAAGAGCTTGTTGGCGAGGGAGGCGCCGACGACGGCGACGGTGCTCCGCCTGCGGGCGTCGTCGGCCGTGAGCCCCCGGCCGAGGGCGACGGGGCGGTTCATGAAGACGGCGTAGTCGGGCGTCAGGCCGGTCACGAAGACGCGCTCGGTCCCTCCCGCGACGCGGACCGTCGTCCGCCGCGTGGCGCGCGGCAGGAAGGCGGCGACCTTCGGGTGCGGCGCCGTGAGGCGGGGCAGGTCGTCGAATCGGAGGCCCGGCGACATCGCGAAGCGCTTCTGGTCCTCGGTCGTCTTCGGCTCGCGGGCCTGGAGGACGGCCGTCCCGTCCCAGGCCATCCCCGAGAAGCCCGTGGAGATCTTGTCGAGGACGCCGTCGATGACGGACGTCAGGACGACGAGCGTGAAGACGCCGAGCATCAGGAGCGTGAGCGTGAGGACGGAGCGGAGCTTGTGCGCCCAGAGCTCGAGGAGGCCGCCCCGCACGACCTCGGCCGCGAGGGCGAGGCGGGCGCCGGCCGAGGCGCGC
>JBDIBE010000225.1:0-5840 GCA_039812785.1 Thermoanaerobaculia bacterium
GCCCGCACGGCGCGCGCGACGCGGAGCCCGTCGAGCGCCGCCGAGACGATCCCGCCCGCGAAGCCGGCCCCTTCTCCCGCGGGGAAGAGGCCGGGGAGCGAGGGCGATTCGCACGCCTCGTTCCGCTCGATCCGGACGGGCGAGGAGGTCCGCGACTCGGGGGCGATCAGGACCGCCTCCTCCGAGACGAAGCCGCGCATCTTGCGGTCGAAGAAGCGGAGCGCCTCGCCGAGCGCCGCGAGGTACGCCTCCGGGTAGATCCCGTCGAGGCGGCTCGGGACGCAGGCGGGCGTGTAGGTGCCGCGGGGGAGCGGCCGGGGCGCGCGGCCGGCGAGGAAGTCCGTCACCCGGATCGCCGGGGCCGCGTAGGTCCTGCCGCCCGCGGCGAACGCGGCCCGCTCGACGCGCCGCTGGAAGGCGATGCCGCGGAGGACCTCGGGCCCGGCCTCCCCCGCGAAGTCCCCGAGGTGCGTCTGGACGACGAGGCCCGAGTTCGCGAAGCCCGAGCCGCGCCGGTAGCGCGACATCCCGTTCGTCACGACGCCCCCCGGCTCGGAGGAGCAGGCGATCACCTCGCCTCCCGGGCACATGCAGAACGTGTAGACGCCGCGCCCGCCCGACGTCTGGGCCGTCATCTTGTAGTCGGCCGGCATGACGCCGCAGGAGGAGGCGACGCGCCCGTACTGGATCAGGTCGACGTCGTCCTGGGGGTGCTCGATCCTCACCCCCATCGCGAACGCCTTCGGCGACATCGCGAGGCCGCGGGCGTGGAGGCGCTCGACCGTGTCGCGGGCCGAGTGGCCGAGGGCGAAGATCGCCGCGTCGCACGGCACCTCTTCCCGGCTCTCGAGGAGGAGCGCGCGGAGCGGCCCGCCTTCGCCGTCGCGGACGACGTCGGCCACTTTCGCGCGGTAGCGCAGCTCGGCGCCGCGCTCGAGGAGGTGCCGGCGGATGTTGCGGAGGACGACGACGAGCCGGTCGGTCCCGATGTGCGGCTTGCCGTCGTAGAGGATCGTGTCGGGCGCGCCGAAGCGGTGGAGCGTCTCGAGGACGACGGCGATCTTGTCGTGGCGCTTGCCGCACGTCAGCTTGCCGTCGCTGAACGTCCCCGCGCCCCCCTCGCCGAACTGGACGTTCGACTCGGGGTCGAAGTCGCCCGACTTCCAGAAGCGCATGACGCGCCGGTAACGCTCCTCGGCGGCGTCGCCCCGCTCGAGGACGACGAGGGAGACTCCCGCGTCGGCGAGGGCGAGCGCGGCGAAGAGGCCGGCCGGGCCGGTCCCGACGACGGCGACGCGCGCCTTCCTCTCGAGTGGAGGGAGCAGGAGCTCGGGCGCGCGCCTCGGCGGGGCCGGCTCGAGGAGGAGCGGCGGCTCGGGCGACGCCTCGGGCGCCGCGGCGAGGTCGGCCTCGACGGCGTACTCGTAGACGAGGTCGGGCTTCTTCCGCGCGTCGAGCGAGCGGCGGACGATCTCGATCCCGGAGACGGACTCGGGAGGGACTCCGAGGAGGCGGGCGAGGAGGGCTTCGTCGGGCGCCTTCGGGGCGCGGACCCTCACGCCCGAGAGGCGGTAGCGCGGCACGGCCGCTATTCTAGGGATGTGACGGCGGGACCCCGCGAGACCGAGGCGAAGTTCCGGGTGAACGACCGCGCCGCGCTCGAGGAGAGGCTTCGCGCGCTCGGCGCGGAGGAGGGCGCCCTCGAGGACGAGGCGAACCTCCTCCTCGACGACGACGTCCTCTCGCTCCGCCGCGCGGGGCGCGCGCTCCGGGTGAGGGTCGTGAACGGGCGCGGCGTCCTGACGTTCAAGGGGCCGGCGTCGTTCGACGGCGGCGTGAAGTCGCGCCTCGAGCTCGAGAGCGGCGTCGACGCGCCGGAGAACGTCCTCGCCCTCCTCGACGCCCTCGGCTACCGCCCCCGCTTCCGCTACGAGAAGCGGCGCGCTCCCTGGCGCTTCGCCGGCCCGTCGCGGCCGCTCGTCGTCGTCGACGAGACGCCTCTCGGCCTCTTCGCCGAGATCGAGGGGGAGGCCGACGCCGTCCGCGCGCTCGCCGCCGAGCTCGGCGTCGCGGAGGACGCGTTCCTCCGGAATTCCTACTGGGGGCTGTGGCTCGCCGCGCGCGAGGAGGACCCCGACCTCCCCGAGGACATGGTCTTCGGCCGATGAAGGCGCTCGTCCCGGCCGCGGGATTCGGCACCCGCTTCCGCCCCGCGACGCTCACGACGCCCAAGCCGCTCCTGCCGCTCCTCGGCGTCCCGATCCTCGTCCGCCTCTTCCGTCACCTGAAGGCGCAGGGCGTCACGTCGGCCGTCCTCAACGCGCACCACCTGGCCGAGACGCTCATGGCCGAGGTCGGCAATGCCTTCGAGGGGATCCCCGTCGCCTGGTCGCCGGAGGACCCGATCCTCGGGACGGCGGGAGCGATCCGCCGCGCGGCGGAACGCGGCCTCCTCGGCGGCGAGCCGTTCCTCGTCGTCAACGGCGACCTCTTCACGACGCTCCCCTTCGCGCCGCTTCGCGCCGCGCTCGAGGAGCCCGGCGTCGTCTCGGCGCTCGGCGTCCTCCCGCACGCGGTGCCGGGCGAGACCGCCCTCTGGGGCGACGCGGCGGGGCGGCTCGTCTCCCTCGGCAACGAGCGGCCGTTCGCGGGGGCGACGGGCCCGTGGCTCTTCACGGGCCTCCAGTGCGCCGCCCCCGCGCTCGTTCCGCGGATCCCGCCGGGCGTCTCCGAGCTCGCGCGCGACGTCCTCCGGCCCTCGACGGAGAAACGGGACGGCGCCTTCGCGCTCGTCCCGTACCGGGCTCCCGCGGACGGCCTCTGGTTCGACCTCGGCTCCCCCGCGAAGCTCGCGGCCGCCGAGGAGGGGATCCGCGCCGCGGGCCTCGCCTGAGCGGGTCACCAGGCGCGGATCCACTTCCCGCGCGCCGCGGCCCACTCGTAGACGGAGATCTTCGCCGTCCCGGGCGTGAGCCTCACGATCGACTGGCGCCTCGCGCCGTCGCCCAGCCAGATCGTGCCCGGCGAGGAGTCGCCGAAGGGCGAGAAGCTCGCGATGTCGGAGCGGCCGAACCGGACCGGGTCGGAGAGGTCGCCCGCCGGGTCGCCGTTCGGATCGCGCGCGGTGAATCCCGGGATGAAGCCGACGGAGACCTTCGGCCACCGGCTCTTCACGGAGAGGGCGGCGGAGGCGGGGGTGTCGATCCCCTTGCGGATGTCGTCCGTCCGGACGCCGTCGCCGTCGCGGTCGTCGAAGACCTGGAGCGTCAGGTCGCCGTTCGCCGCGACCCACCGGACGCCGCAGTAAGCCCCCCGGTAGATGGCCCGCGAGCGCGCCTCCGTGAAGACCGTGGCGATCTCGTGGGCCGCCGAGCGGAGCGTCGTCATCCCGGCGAAGGCGTGGAGCGCCGAGGCGGAGAGGCCGCCGGCGAGGGAGAGGATGGCGAGGGTCGTCAGGAGCTCGGGGAGGGTGATCCCGCGGGAGAGGCGGCGGGGTCGGGCCATGGCGTCACCTGGCGCTTCGGTCTCGCGAAGGACGCGGTCGCGGGCCGGGGGCGCGCGCCCCCGGCCCGCGCGGCGCGTCAGCGGCCGGCCTTCTCCGCGGCGGGCTTGCCCTTCGCGGCGTTCTTCGCGCTCGCGCCCTTCTTCGAGGAGGAGACCTTCTCCGTGAGCGTCGTCGGCCCGGAGGTCGTGACGTACGGCTTCAGGACGGCGTACATCTTCTCGCCGATCCCCTTCACCTCCATCAGGTCCTCCGTCCGCTTGAAGGGGCCGTTCTGGCTCCGGTGGGCGACGATCTTCCCGGCGAGCGAGGGGCCGACGCGGGGCAGGCGGGCGAGCTCGTCGGTCGAGGCCTGGTTGATGTTGACGACCTTCTTCGCGGGGGCGGCGGCGGCCTCGTCGGCGGCGACGGCGGTCGTCGCGCCGCCGAGGAGGGCGACGAGGGCGAAGGCGAGGGCGAGCGTGCGGGCGGCGTTGCGAGCGAACATGGCGTTCTCCTTTTCCTTTCTCTTCAGGCCCTTCGGGCCGTTGTCGTTCGGGGCTGGGGTCGTGTCTCTCCTTCGGGGGCGGCCGCGGCCGGCTACGGTCTCTTCGGCATCCCTCTCCTCCCTTCGTCGGTCTCTCGTTCGGTCGTGCCATCCCTTTCGCAACGCGAGTGCCCGACGCGGCCACATCGCGCAAACGACTCACAGGAGAAGGCTTGTGCTGTGACTGGCCGGGTGCCGAGCGGGCCACCGACAGGGATTCCTGTCAGGCGATTCGGCTGTCGCCGCCCCGGCCCCGCTCGGTACGCGGCCGGCCGAGCGGTCAACGCTTTCGTTGGGGTCCGACAGGAAATCCTGTCGCACGCGTCACGGTTCCGGCCGCGCACGCCGCGCTAAGATGAAACGGTCCGGTCGTTGCGGAGGAGTCGAGTGCCGAAGGGCTCCGGGAACGGGAGTAATGCCGTCGGGGTGCGCGCGGTCGCCCCGAAGGGGGCGTGGTGATCCGGCGTGCCCGCGCGGGCCTGCTCCTCCTCGAGGGCGATCCCTGGCGCCGCGAGAGCCTCGTGTCGTTCCTCGACCGCGAGGGGTTCGAGGTCGTCACGGAGGACGCGGGCGGCGCCGAGCCCGAGTTCGTCCTCGTCGATCTCGCCGACGAGAACGGCACGCCGACGGCGCGCATCGAGAAGATCCGCGCCCGCCATCCCGAGGCGAAGGTCGTCGCGTTCGTCCGCGAGGTGAACGCGCGGACGACGTTTCCCTGCCTGATGGCCGGCGTGAAGGGAATCCTCCCGCACGCGGCCGGCGGCGCCGACCTCCGCAACGCGATCCGGTGCATCCGCGAGGGCTCGCTCTGGACGCCCCGCGCCGTCCTCTCCGAGTGGGTCGAGCGCGTCGCGCGGCTCGGCATCGGCGCGGGGAGCGCCTTCACCCGCTCCGAGCAGCGCGTCCTCGAGGCCGTCCGCGACGAGCTGCCGAACAAGGAGATCGCGCGCCGCCTCGGCGTCACCGAGGCGACGGTGAAGTTCCACGTCGGCAAGCTCCTGAAGAAGACCGGCGCCGCCGACCGCCGCGAGCTCGCCCGCTTCGCCACGGAGACGCTCCCGCCCCTCGCCGGGGACGCGCCGCGGAACCGAGACTAGACCTCGGTCCAGCTGATATTCGACCCTGGGCGATTCCCGCGCTCGACCTTTTTTCGAGAGGTTCTAGACCGGGATCTCGTGGCCGCCTTCGCTTCGCGGAGACATATTCTCGTTGGTCCCAGAGGCCGGGAGCCTCGCACTCCTCCGAAGGGACTCTCACTCCTCCGCACGGGGCGGTTGCGCGGGCCGGTGCAACCGCCCCCCTCTTTTTCTCCCGAGATTGGGGTCAGGCGTGAAATCGTGTATTGTTGAAAACAATACACGATTTCACGCCTGACCCCAACTTCCGGGGCCTTCCCGTAGACTCGCCCGCCGATGCCGTCTCCGCGGGACTTCCTCTCCCTCGTCGTCTTCGCCCACACGGTCTTCGCGCTCCCGTTCGCGCTCCTTTCGGCCGTCCTCGCCGCGGGCGGAGTCCCGAGCCTTCGCACGCTCGGCTGGATCCTCGCGGCGATGGTCGGCGCCCGGTCGGCGGCGATGTCGTTCAACCGGATCGTCGACCGGCACATCGACGCGCGAAACCCCCGCACGGCCCGCCGCGAGATCCCGGCCGGGGTCGTCTCCCCGGCCGCGGCGGCGATCTTCTGCGCCGGCGCGGCCGCGCTCTTCGTCGTGGCGGCCGCCCAGCTCAACCGCCTCTGCCTCTGGCTCTCGCCCGTCGCCCTCGCGGTCGTCCTCGGGTATTCCTACGCGAAGAGGGTCACCGCCGCGGCGC
>JBDIBE010000226.1:0-5760 GCA_039812785.1 Thermoanaerobaculia bacterium
CGAGGAGCGGCTCCCCCGCGGCCGGGCGCTCGAAGAGGCGATGCGCGACGGCGCCGAGGTCCTCGACCTCGACGCGGCGGCCCTGCTCCTCGCCCCCGCGGCCGCGCTTCTCGCACGATCCGCCCCGGTCGGGACGGGCGACGGTCCGACCTACGGGCGCCCGCCGGCCGCCGAGGAGCGCTTCGGCTCCGGGGAGGAAGGGTGATCGGGGTCGCCGAGGGGCTCACGCTCCGCGACGCCCGCCCCGCGGACCTCGACGCCGTCGCCGAGCTCGAGCGGGCCTCCTTCCCCGTCCCGTGGAAGAAGGAGTACTTCGCCTCCGAGGTCGGCGCCCCGCACCGCTTCAACCGGGTCGTCCGGACCTCCTCCGGCCTCCTCGCGGGCTACGTCTTCTGCGCGTTCGCCGGGGGGGAGGTCCACGTCAACAAGATCGCGGTCGACCCCTCCCTGAGGCGGACCGGCGTGGCCCGGCTCCTGATGCAGGAGGTCCTCGCCTTCTCCGCCCGGATCGCGGCCGAGGAGATCTACCTCGAGGTGAGGCCGTCCAACCTGCCGGCGCGTAACTTCTACGAGCTGCTCGGCTTCCGCGAGGTCGGCCGGCGGAAGGAGTACTACGGCGACGGGGAGGACGCGATCGTCATGTCGCTCTTCCTCTCGAGCGCCTCCCCTTCGCCTTGACTCTCGACCTTCGAAAAAGCGAGACTCGCCCGGGCTCTTTCGGAATCCACTTGCGAGGAGGTGTTCATGCCGACTCTGACCGAGGAGTTGAAGCGCGAGCTGGCCCAGTCCCACGAGGAATTCAGGAACCTCGTCCGCACCCATCACGACTTCGAGAAGAGGCTCGCCGAGCTGGCGTCCAAGACCTTCCTGTCCTCCGACGAGGAGGGCGAGGAGAAGCGTCTCAAGAAGCAGAAGCTCATCGTGAAGGACCGGATGGAGGAGATCGCTCGTGAGCACCGGGCCCGAGTCGGGGCGTCCCATTAGGGCCGGCTCGCGCTCGACAGGAACGGTCCCGTCGACACACCCATGAACGGAACCTCGAGCGAGGTTCAACGCCGCGGCGTTCGCCGCGGCGTTTACATCATCCCGGCCCTCTTCACGATCGGGAACGTCTTCTGCGGCTTCCTGTCGCTCGACGCCGCCGTGAAGGGCCG
Source organism: Thermoanaerobaculia bacterium (assembly GCA_039812785.1). Classification (GTDB taxonomy): domain Bacteria; phylum Acidobacteriota; class Thermoanaerobaculia; order UBA5066; family UBA5066; genus UBA5066. The sequence continues at coordinate 1,155 of JBDIBE010000226.1, forward strand.
GTTCGACCTGGCCGCCGGCCTGATCTTCCTGGCCGGCTTCCTCGACTCCCTCGACGGCCGGGTCGCGCGGATGACCGGGTCGACCTCCGCCTTCGGCGAGCAGCTCGACTCGCTCTCCGACGTCCTCTCGTTCGGGCTCGCCCCGGCCTTCCTCGTCTACCACTGGGCGCTCTCGGACTTCGGCAGGATCGGCCTCTTCGCCTCCTTCCTCTTCCTCGTCTGCGGCGCCTGCCGGCTCGCCCGGTTCAACGTCCAGATCCACGTCGTCGACAAGCGCTGGTTCGTCGGCCTCCCGATCCCGGCCGGCGCGGGCGCGCTCTGCGGCCTCATCTGGGTGATCCCCGAGCCGCTCCCGGACAGCCGGATCGGCGTCGCCATGCTCGTCCTGACGCTCGTCCTCGGTTTCCTGATGGTCTCGACGTTCCGCTACCGCTCCTTCAAGGACGTCGACCTGAAGGCCAGGAAGTCCGCCCGGCTCGTGCCCCTCATCGGCCTCGCCGTCGCCGCGGTCGCCGCCTGGCGGCCGGACGTCTGCCTCGCCGGGCTCGCCGTCCTCTACGCCCTCTCCGCGCCCACGGCGCGCCTCGTCACGGCCGTCCTCCCGCGGCGCGCGCCCGCGGAGGGAACCGGCGCGTGATCGGCCTCCCCGTCGCGATCGTCGACCCCGGAAGCCTCGTCGGTCGCGACGTGAGGTCCGTCCTGCGCGAGCGCGGCTTCCCTTCCTCCCACGTCCGCCTCTTCCACACGGGCTCCGCCGAGGAAGGGCTGCTGACCGAGGAGGAGGGGGAGGCCGCGTTCGTGACGCCGCTCGAGCCCGGCGGCCTCTCGGGCTCCTCGATCGCGTTCCTCTGCGGGGGTGCCGAGGCGACGGCGCGATGGGTCTCCCGGCGCGCCCCCGACGGCTGCATCGCCATCGACCTCTCGGGCCAGCGCGAGGGCGGCGCGTTCGTCGAGGCCGTTCGCGGCGAACTGCCCCGGCCGCTCCCCCCGGGCGAGCTCCTCCTCCTCCGCGACCCGGCCGCGACCGTCCTCGCGGACGCGGTCGCCGCGCTCGACACGCTCGGCACCGTCGTCTCGCTCACCGCGGCGATCGACCGCCCCGCGAGCGAGCTCGGCAAGGACGCCCTCGACGAGCTCTTCCAGCAGGCGATCGCGATCGCCTCGTTCCGGAGCGTCCCGAAGGACCGGCTCGGAGCCCAGAGCGCGTTCAACCTCTTCTCCCCCGCCGACACCGACCTGTTCGACGCGCGCGTGGCCGGAGACGTCCGGGCGCTCCTCGGGCGCGAGCTGCCCGTGACGATCCTCTCGGCCCGCGCCGGCGTCTTCCACGGCACGACGCTCCGGGTCGAGGTCGTCTTCGACGGGGACGCCCCTTCCAGCGACTCGGTCCGCGACGCTCTCCTCGCCGCGGGCCGCGGATTCGGCGAGCCCGACGTCGACGGCCCGGCCGGCATCGTCGACGCCTCGGGCCACGACGAGACGCTCCTCTTCCGCGCCTCCTCGACGGGCCGCACGAGCCGGCTGTTCCTCGGCTCCGACCACCTGCGGCGCCCCGGCGCCGTCCTGGCGGTACGCCTCGCCGAGGCGGCGATCTCCGAGCGCGGCCTCCTCGCAGACGCCTGACCCGGGGGCGTCCCCCCGGCTTCACCGCCTCCGGAGCTTCCGGATCGTCGGCTCCGGCTTCGCCCGCGACTTCGCGGACGGAGGCGGAGGCGGAGGCGCCACCGGGACCTCGACCTCGGACCCGTCGATGGTCCGGCCGTCGGGAAGCGTCAGCTGGTACGAGACGAAGGCGCGGGCGTGCGGACCGGCGATCCGGATCGGGCCGACCTCGTTCGACTCCTCCGGGGCGAAGAAGTTCTCGTAGAGGCGGCACGCGGTGGCGCGGCCGAACGGCGCGGCGTCCTTCATCTCCCGGCTCGCGAAGACCTCGTAGCGGTCGAAGTCGCCGGCGCCGAGCCCGGTGAAGACGCCTCCCTCGAGGCGGATCGTGACGACGTTTCCGAACCGGCTCAGCTCGCTCGGCGTGGGACGCGGGTTGGAGACGCGCAGCCAGAACTCGCCGCCGCGGCCTTTTCCCTCGACGAGCTCGACGGTGAGGCTCGGGTCCCACGGCTTGCCCGTGAGGAGCGCGCGCAGCGCGGGGTAGCCGGCCAGGTGCCCGTCGCGCGGGACGCCGTCGACGAGGAAGACCCTGCCGCGGATCGACGAGCCTCCCCACCGGGAGACGGACGAGAGGAGGCGGACGAGGTCCGCGAAGGGCAGGACGTCGAACCGGGCCCGCCCCCCGTCGGCGGAGAGGATGCTCGGCATCCGCTCGAAGCCGGCGCGCGGCTTGAAGTTGTAGACGGTGCCGGGATCTGTGGAGAGGACCGAGGCGAAATCGAAGTCGAGGTTGCGGTCCTCCGAGAGCTTGTCGATCTCCCCGTCCGCGATCCGGCGCGTCCGCCCGGACGCCCCGGTGACCCCGTATCCGCCGGGAACGAGGAGGACCCGGAACGGGATCGGGAACGCCCTCGCCTCCTCCTCCGTCATCTCCTTCACGAAGCGGTCCCCCGTCTCGGGACGGCGCCCGAACGAGAGGACGAGCGCCTCGTCCACCGCGCCCTTGAGAGGCTCCCAGGTCCCGGCCGGCGCCCCTGGCAGGAGGGACACCGAGACGGTGAGGCCGGGCAGGCGCGCCCGGAGGGCCGAGAGCGCCTTCGCGAGCGCGGGCGCATCCGTGGGCGACGGGAGGATGTGGAGGTGGACGCCGCTGACCCTCGCCCAGGCCTTCGCCTCGTCCGCGAGCTTCTTGACGCCGGCGGCCCAGGCGCCGCCGATAGCCTCGGGGCTCCGGCCGCGCAGGCCCGCCTCTGCGCCCGGCTCCGCCTCCACGACGAGGACGACGGGCAGCCCGATCGGCGTCGGGGGCGGCGGGAAGGGGCGCACCTGGCCGCCGGCGGTCACCGAGCCGGCGGCGACGTAGAGGCGCCGGATTCCCATCGCGGCGAGCTCCGGGGCGAGCTCGTCCGGAACGATGGCGGGAGCCTCGGCGAGGAACAGGGCGTCCTCGCGCGGAGCCGGGGCGGAGGGCTTCCCCCCGACGAGGGGTATTCCCTTTCGGCACGAGATCGTCCCGATCGCCCCGAGCACGAGGAGCACGGCGACGACCCTGCCCGGGACCGGGCGTGTGGGGGACATGGCGGCGACGATGATATCAGCGCGCCGCCGCGGGAAGGACGAAGCCGATGTGAAGCCCGCCCCGGGAGGAGCGCCGCGCGAAGAGGCGCCCGCCCTGTTCCTCCACGGCGCGCCGGGCCGCGGCGAGGCCCATTCCCGACCCGCGCGACTTCGTCGAGAAGGTCGGGTCGAAGAGACGAGGGAGGTCCTCTTCGTCGACCCCGGGCCCGTCGTCGTCGCACGCCACCTCGACGCCCGCCTTCCCGGAGCCGTCCGTGACGGCGCGCAGGGTCACCTCGACGGCCCCCCCGCCCCGCTCGAGCTCCTCGACCGCGTTCAGGACGAAGTTCGAGAGGGCGTCCCTCAGGAGCGCGCGGTCGCCCGTCACGTCCGGCAGGCCGTCCTCGGCGCGGAACGAGACGCGGACCCTCGGGTGGGCCGCGTAGTCGGACGACACCTCGCCGGCGAGGCCGGCGAGCTCCGCCCCGGAAAGGAGCTCGCGGCGCGGCGCCGCCGGGCTCGCGAATCGGGAGAGGCGGGCCGTGCGCTCCGTCAGCAGGTCGACCTGGCGCAGGATCGTGGCGGCGGCCTCCCCGATCCTGCCCGCGTCGGGGGGCGCCCCCTTTCCCGCGGAGCGGGCCAGCCGCTCCGCCGTCAGCCGGATCGGCGTGAGCGGGTTCTTGATGTCGTGCGCGACGGCCCGGGCCGCCTCGACCCACGCCTCGAGCCGCTCGGCGCGCGTGAAGTCGGTGAGGTCCTCGAGGAGGAGGAGCGCCCGCTTCCCGTCGGCGTCCGGCGGGAGGTCGGCCGCGACGACACGGAGGACCTTCTCGCCGCCGTCCACGGGCAGCGTCACGCGCGACTCGAACGGGCGCGGGCGGGCGAGCGCCGCGGCGAGCGGGGCGAACGGGGCCCCGGAGAGGCGCTCGAAGAGGCTCTCTCCGGCCGGGAGGAGGGCGTCGGCCGCGGGGTTCGAGACGAGGACGCGCCCCGTCTCCTCGCGGTAGAGGACCGCCGCGGGCGAGAGGCTCGCGAGGACGCTCACGGCGGCCTCCCGCTCGCGCTCGAGGAGCTCGGTCCTCTCGCGGATCCTCTCGGACATCGCGCCGAACGCCTCGACGAGCCTCGCGAGGTCGACCGTCTCCGGGACGGGGATCGGCGCCGGCGCCGATCCCGCCCCGATTCGTTCGGCCGCGACGACGAGCTCCTCCACCGGCTTGGAGAGCGCGAGCGCTCCCCGTCCGCCGAGCGCGAGGGCGAGGAGCGTCACGCCGGCCGCGAGGAGGACGAGGCCGTCCGCCGCCTCTCGCCCGGCGGGGTCCTCCCCGAGGACGACCGCGAGCGCCGTCCGCTCCTCCCGCGAGAGCGTGACGGCGGCCTCGGCGATCCGGCGGCCGCCGTCGCGGACCGGGGCGCGCGTCGCGGCGGCCTCGCTCGCCCCGTC
>JBDIBE010000227.1:0-5711 GCA_039812785.1 Thermoanaerobaculia bacterium
CGTAGCCGCGGCTACGGCGACGGCGCCGGCGCCGTCCCGGCCTTCGCCCTGGCGGCCGGATTCCCGCCCTGGGGAGCGGCGGCCGCCGCCTTCAGCCTCGTGCCGGCCGCGCGGACGTCGGCCCAGACGGACGCGTCGACGACGAGCGTGTCGCCGCGCCCCGTGACGCGGGCGGCGACCGACTTCTCGGCGGAGAGCTCGGGGGGCGTGAAGAACTCGACGAGGAGCTGGGCCTTCGCCTTCTCGACGAGGAGCTGGACCGAGCCGGCGGGGACGGGCTTCTTTCTCCGCGACCCGGCGAGGCCGATCGTCCCGAGGTCCTTGACGGCGACGAAGCGCCGGACCTCCGCGGAGGAGAGCCGGTCGACGACGTCCTCGACGAGCCGGGCCTCGACCTCGCGGCCGGCCGAGCTCCAGGCCCCCTCGACCTTCTCGGCGCCGGCGCGGAGCTCGCCCGCCTCGACCTCGACGCGCGTCACGAGCCAGGGATCGAGCGGGAGGAGCTTCCCCTCGCGGTAGGCGGAGAGCTCCTTGCCGAGGCTCTCCTGCGCCCGGTCGTCGACGACCATCACGACGCCGTCGCGGCTCGCGTAGAGCTTCCCGGCCGCATCGGCCTTCTCGGCGCCGAACGCGAGCCGGGCGACGACCTCGCGCCCCTTCTCCAGGACGACCTCGGCCGCGGGAGGCGCGAGGCCGACGCGCGGCAGGTCGGCGGGGCCGATGGTCGGGAACTCCGACGCCCGGACGCCGGCGAGGTCGGCGAGGAGCTGGTCGACGAACGGGCCGGAGGCGAGGTCCGCGACCGGCTGCTCGAGCCTCCACGAGGAGCCGTCGCGCGCGACCGAGACCCTGTTCGGCCCGCGGACGACCGTGAGGCGCGTGACCTCGGAGACGGGGACGTCGAGGAGGCTCTTCGAGCGGTACTCGTCGAAGGGCTTCGTGAGCTGCGCGATCGGCGCGAACTTCACGGAGCCGAGCCGGCCGTCGACGGCGGCCGCGGTCGCGTCCGCGCCCGGGATCGCCGCGCCGAAGAGGACCGTCCTCGCGGCGCCCCCCGCGAGCCGGATCGTCACCTTCGCCTTCGGGGCGTCGAGGCCGTACTCCTTCGGGTCGAAGGCGGTCCGGGTCTCGCCGAGGAGGTCGAGCCGGCCGAGGTCGGCGACGAGGCCGTCGGCGGCGACGGCGTCCGCCGCCCCCCCCTTCGCTCCGGCGAGGACCCAGCGCCCGTCGGCCTTCTTCAGCTCGACCGTCTGCTGGCCGGGCCGCTCGAGGACGAGCCCCTCGACCTCCTTCGCGTCGAGCTCGAGGAGGAGCTTCTGGCCCTTCGCCCGCTCCTCGGAGGTCGGCTGGTGCCGCTCCCAGAGGACGACGAACGCGAGGAGGGCGGCGAAGACGCCGGTGAGGATCAGGAGCTTCCGCGTCGGCACGGCGCCTCCCTCAGCGGCGCCTCTTCAGCCAGACCGCGATGCCGAGGCCGATCGCGGACAGCGGGAGGACGAGGAGGACGAAGAGGGTGATCCGGCCGACGTCGCCGCGGGAGAGGCTGACGGAGACCTGCTCCGTCGACTTCGGCGGGATCGAGATGAGCGACTCGCGGTCGAGGAGCCAGTTCGCCGCCGAGGTGACGAAGTAGAGGTTCGCGGCGTTCGCGATGCCGGCGTTCGAGGCGAAGTCGGCGTCGCCGACGACGACGAGGCGCGCCTTCCGGGAGCCGGAGCCCTCCGCCGCGACGGCGAGCGGGACGGGGCCGGCGACGTCCTTGCCGTCCTTCTCGACGCGCGTCTCGAGGTCGGCGAGGTTCGTCTCGCCCCAGCCCTCGGCCGAGGTCTCGACGAGGACGGTCGTCTTCACCCCCTCGGGCGGCTTCTCGGCGGCGCCGACGGAGCGGACGACGGGGAAGACGACCGGGAGCCCGTCGAGGAGCTTCGTGACCGGGTGGCTCCGGAAGCTCCGGGCGACGACGGTCTCGGGGCCCATCAGCGGGAGGGCGTTCTTCGGGTCGACGACGATGTCGTCGCCGAGCTTCACGCCCCACGCCTCGAGGAGCGGGTCGAGCCCGAGGGCGACGAGCCGGTTGCCCGGGCCCGGCGCGAACTCCGGGTCGAGGAGGAGCAGGGCGCGCCCGCCGGCGGAGAGGTAGGTCTCGAGCGCGTCGACCTCGGGGAAGGTGAAGCCGGCGCGCGGCCCGGCGACGACGACGAGGTCGGTCCCCTCGGGGACCTTCTGGTCCGCGAGGCTGTCCCACTCCTCGACCGTGCAGTTGTCCTGCTTGAGGAGGCCGGCGACCGTCTCGTACCCCTCGCGGACCCGGCCCGCGATCGGCCTTTCGCCGTGCCCCTTCGTGAAGACGACCTTCGGGCTCTTCTCCTGGGTCACCGTGAGGATGGCCGCCGTGAACTCCTGCTCGCCCTTGAAGGCCTTGAGCGTCGGCTCGCCGCCCATCTGGGCCCGGGCGTAGTCGAACTCGGCGAGCGCCTCGACCGGGACGACCTTCTTCCTCTCCCCCGCGCGGAAGACGACGGAGAGGCGGATGTCGCCCATCTCCTTGAGGAAGGCCTGCGCCCGGGCGGGGTTCCGCGCCGGATCGAGCGTCTCGACGCGGACGAGCGTCGTGGCGGCCTGGTAGCGCCGAAGCAGCTCCTGTGTCTCGGCGTAGAGGGGCGCCCCCTCCGTCATGAAGACCGTCACGGTCACGGGCTGCTTGAGCGCCTTCAGGACCTGGACCGACTTGTCGGAGAGCGTGTAGAGCCCGGCGCTCGTCCAGTCGTAGCGGCGGTAGTGGCGGGCGCCGAGCCAGTTGACGAGGCCGAGGATCCCCACGCCGAGCAGGATCGCGATCCCGAGGCTGACGCGGTGGGCGGTCCGGTTCGCGCTCATCTCACTTCCCCTTGTTGCCCTGCAGGGCCTTCGTCGCGAGGAAGAGGAAGAAGACGACGCCGGAGACGACGTAGACGACGCGGCGCGTGTCGACGATGCCGCGGGCGAAGTCGTCCATGTGGTCGATCAGGTTCAGGTAGGCGAGAGCCTCGCGGAGCCCGGGGTCGGTCACGAGCTCGCGGAAGATCCCGGCGAGGAAGATCGCGAGGATGATCACGAACGCGACGATCGCGGCGATGATCTGGTTCTTCGTGAGCGACGAGGCGAACGTGCCGGCCGCGACGAAGAGCGCGCCGAAGAGGACGATGCCGAGGTATCCCGACGCGATCGGCCCGAAGTCGATCTTCCCGTAGCGCGAGAGGGCGACCGGGTAGAGGACGGTCGGGAGCCAGAGGAAGACGAAGAACGAGAGGCCGCCGAGGAACTTCCCGGTGACGACGGTCCCCTCGCCGACGGGCGCCGTCAGGAGCGCCTCGATCGAGCCCGACTTGCGCTCCTCGGCGAGGAGCCGCATCGCGACGATCGAGGAGACGAGCATCATGAAGATCCAGTAGAAGACGTTCTTGAAGAAGAGCGCCATCAGCTCCTGCCGCGACGTCTCGGGGCTGTTGAGCGAAAGGAGGATGGCGTAGAAGACGTAGCCGTTGATGAAGAGGAACGCCGTCAGGACGACGTAGGCGAGCGGCGAGAAGAAGTAGGCGAGGAACTCGCGCTTGAGGATGGCGAGGAGGGCCTTCACGACCGGCCCTCCTCTCCCGCGCCGTCCTCGACCCCCTCGGGGAGCTCCTCGTCGGAGCGGGGCTCGGCGCCCGCCCCGGGCGCGGCGAGGAGCCTCACGAAGACGTCCTCGAGGGTCGCCTGGCGCGACGAGAGCTCGAGGAGCGTCCAGCCGCGGGCCACGCACTCCCGGAAGACCCCCTCGCGCAGGTCGACGCCTCTCTCGGCCTCGAGGAGGACGCGCGTCTCGCCGCCGGCGCCGATCCGGGCGGCGCGGACGACGCCGGGCAGCTGCCGGAGGACGCCGTCGGCGTCGGGGATCTCGCCCTTCAGGCCCACCGAGAGGCCCGGCGCCTGCGTCAGCTGCTGGCGCAGCGTCTCGGGGGTCCCGGTGGCGACGATCTTCCCCTTGTCGATGATGACGACGCGGTCGCAGACGAGCTCGACCTCGGGGAGGATGTGCGTCGAGAGGAGGATCGTGTGGTCCTTCCGGAGGTCCCGGATCAGGTCCCGGACCTTCACGATCTGGCGCGGGTCGAGGCCGACGGTCGGCTCGTCGAGGACGAGGACCTGCGGGCCGTGGACGAGCGCGGCCGCGAGACCGACGCGCTGGCGGTAACCCTTGGAGAGGTTCCCGATCGGCTTCTGGGCCACGTCGTCGACGAAGCAGGTCGCGAGGGCGTCGTCGACGCGGGCCTTCGTCTCGCGCCGCGGGACGCCGCAGAGCTCGGCGCGGAACTTCACGTACTCCCGCACCCGCATCTCGGGGTAGAGGGCGAGCGTCTCGGGGAGGTACCCGATCCGGGCCTTCGCCTCCCTGGGCTTCGCGGCGGCGTCGACGCCGTCGACGGTCACCTTTCCGGAGGTCGGCTCCAGGAACCCCGTGATCATCCGCATCGTCGTCGTCTTCCCGGCGCCGTTCGGGCCGAGGAAGCCGAGGATCTCCCCGCTCTCGACCCTGAACGAGACGTCGTCGACGGCGAGCGTTCCGTAGAACGACTTGCGGAGCGCTTCAACCTCTAGCATCGTCGTGCTGTCCCTCCGCGGCCGGGCAGAGCGCGGCGCGACCGAGCGCCGCCCTCCGCCGCGAAAGCCCGCGAAATATAGCAGAGCGAACCGACGTGACGTCCCCTTCCGCCGCCCGTTCCCGCGCCCTCCTCGGAGTCCTCTTCTGCGTCGCGACCTGGGGCGTCAACTACCCCGCGGCGAAGGTCGCGTACCGCGAGTTCTCCCCTCTCGCCTACACCGGCTGGCGCTTCCTGATCGCCGGCGCGCTCGTCCTGGCGTGGGCGTGGAGGAGCGGCGCGCCGCTCCTGCCGCCGCGCCGGCTCCTGCCGTCCGGGGTCCTCCTCGCGATGTCGGGGGTCGGCGTCTACCAGGTCTTCTTCGCCGTCGGCGTCGCGAGGACGAGCGGCTTCGCGGCCGCCCTCCTGAACTCGACCTCGCCGCTCCTCTCGCTCCTCCTCGTCTCGCTCCTCGGGCACGAGCGGATCGGCCGGGCGGCGATCGCCGGCACGGTGGTCGCCTGGAGCGGCGTCGCCGCCTTCCTCCTCTCCGCGCACGGATCCCCGGACCTCGGAGGGCTCTCGGGAAACGTCCTCTGCCTCGTCTCGGCGGCCTGCTGGTCGGTCTACAGCGTGACGACGTCGCGCCTCTCCGACCGGCTCTCCGGCGCGACCTCGCTCGCGACGACGTTCTCGCTCGGCCTGCCGCTCCTCCTCGCCTTCTGCGCGCCGGAGATGGCCCGGCAGGACTACGCCGGCGTCTCCTTCCTCGGCTGGGCGATCCTCGTCCTCTCCGCCGTCTTCCCGCTCTACGTCTGCTTCCGGCTCTGGGCCTCCGCGCTCGCCACGCTCGGCGTCGCGGCGACGACGCGCTTCTCCGTCCTCGTCCCGGTCGTCGCGGGCGTCTCGTCGGCCGTCTGGACCGGGGAGCGCTTCTCGGGCGCGAAGGTCGCCTCGGCGGGCGTCGTCCTCCTCGGCCTCGCGCTCGCGCGCCTTGGCGGGCGCTCCGGCGAGCGCGAGCCCTCCTAGCGCTTCTTCTTCGCCGGGCGCTTCGCCCTGCGCGCCGGCTTCGCGGCCGGCTTCGCCTTCTTCTTCGGGGCCGGACGGACGGTC
>JBDIBE010000228.1:0-5671 GCA_039812785.1 Thermoanaerobaculia bacterium
CCTGACGCTCGCCGAGGACCCGCGGGTCTGCGCGGTGAAGGAGGCGTCCGGAAGCCTCGACCAGGCCCGCGAGATCCTGCGGCACCGGCCGGCCGGCTTCTCGGTCCTCTCGGGGGAGGACTCGCTCGCCCTGCCGATGATCGCGTGCGGCGCCGACGGCGTCATCGCCGTCGTCTCGAACGAGGCGCCGGCGCTCCTCGTCGCGCTCGTCGAGGCGGCGCTGACGGGCGAGCGGGACGAGGCGGCGCGCCTCCAGGCGAAGCTCCTTCCGCTCATGCGCGCGAACTTCCGCGAGTCGAACCCGATCCCGGTGAAGTGGGCGCTCCACCGGCTCGGCCTGATCCAGGACGTCCTCCGGCTGCCGCTCGTCCCGCTCTCGAAGGGGCTGCACAAGCCGGTGGAGGAGGCGCTCCGCGAGGCGGGGCTCCTCGACGAGGCGGGGAACCCTGTCGGGGAGGACGCGTGAGCGCGGAGCTGAGCCGGGACGAAGTCATCGACCTCCTCGACCGCCTCGAGCGGGGCGAGGTCCGCGCCGCCGAGCCCGCGGGCGACGTCTGGAAGGTGAACCCCGAGGTGAAGGCGGGAATCCTCCGCGCCTTTCGCCTCGGCGTCGACGTCGACCTGCCGGCGTCGCCCTTCGCGTTCCGCGACCGCGACACGCTCCCGCCGCTCGGCGCGCTCCCGCCGGGCGTCCGCGTCGTCCCGGGGGGCTCGGCGATCCGGCGCGGGGCGTACGTCGCGAAGGGGGTCGTCGTCATGCCGCCGGCCTACGTGAACGTCGGCGCGTACGTCGACGAGGGGTCGATGGTCGACAGCCACGCCCTCGTCGGCTCGTGCGCGCAGGTGGGGAGGAGGGTCCACCTCTCGGCCGCGGCGCAGGTCGGCGGCGTCCTCGAGCCGGCCGGGGCGCTCCCCGTCGTCCTCGAGGACGACGTCTTCGTCGGCGGAGGCTGCGGCCTCTACGAGGGGGTCCGCGTGAGGGCGCGGGCCGTCCTCGCGGCGGGAACCATCCTGACCGGGACGAGCGTCCTCTACGACCTGGTGAACGAGAAGGAGATCCGGCCGAGGGAGGGCGAGCCGCTCGCCGTGCCGGAAGGGGCCGTCGTCGTCCCCGGCTCGCGCCCGGCGCCCGGGTCGTGGGCGCGGGTCCGCGGGCTCTCGATCTCCTCCGCGGTGATCGTGAAGTACCGCGACGCGAAGACGGACGCCCGGACCGCGCTCGAGGGGGCGCTCCGGTAACGCTCGCCGGTCAGCCCCCGACGCGCTCGTGCCCCGCGGCCGCGAGGGCGGCGAGCGCGTCGTCGAGCCCGTCGCGCTTCACGAGGACGTAGTCGGTGTCGAACGTGCTGAGGGCGAAGATGCCGACGCCGGCCTTCGCGAGCGGCACGAGGATCGAGGCCAGGATCCCGGTCAGCTCGAACGCGAACGGGCCCTCGAGGGCGAGGATCGCCCAGCCCCGCTCGGCCTTCGCGCCCTCGGGGGCCGCCGCGTCGGGGCAGACGACGGAGAGCTCGGCCGGCGTCCGCGTCACCGAGTGGAACGGCGGGACGAGGACGCCCGGCGGAACCTCGGCGTCCGGGGCGAGGCGGAGGACGGCGAACGTGCCGGGGAGGACGGAAAAGCGGAGCGGGCTCATGCGCCGGAGTGTCGCATCGGCCTAGAATCGGCGGCGTCCAGGGACAGTGCGGGACGGGTCGAGCCGGAACGGCGAGGCCCGGGAGAGGGAGACGAGATGAGGCGAGCGGTCTTCGGCCTTCTGATGACGGTCCTCCTGGTCGGCTGCGACGACGTCTGGACGCCCGAGCAGCAGCAGACGAAGACGGCGCTCGTGAACGCGCAGCTCGTCCGCGCCGCCGTCAGCTACCAGGTCAACCGCTACGGCGAAGTGCTCAAGGCCGCGAACACGGCCGCCGACCCGGCCGCCCAGGCGGGGAAGAACCTCGCGGAGTACTACGCCTCGCCGGAGTGCCAGGTCATCCTCAAGCTCCTGACGGGCGTCCAGAAGCCCGCTCCCGCGGACGCCGGCTTCAAGAATGGGAAGGAGCTCGACGAGGCGCAGGCCGCCACGGCCGAGCTCGCCATGCTCGCGATGCAGCCGCGCGGCGCCTGGGACGAGTGGAACCAGAAGATCGACGCGGCCAAGACGCGCCTCTACAGGGCGACGGAGGCGCTCGAGCAGGGCCAGAAGAGCTACGTCCTGATCGACACCCGCCAGGAGGCCAACATCAAGTCGGCCGAGTTCACGGCGTCGATCACGAAGGCGAAGACGGGCGGCGAGGCCCCGCCGGCGAAGTAGCCCGCCTCAGGGCTCGATGACGACGGGGGTCCCGACGGGGATCCGCGGGTAGAGCTCCCGGACGTCGCCGTCGTCGAGCGCCACGCAGCCCCAGGTCCAGTCGGTCGCCGAGCCGCTCCCGTGGATGAAGATCTCCCCGCCGAGCGGGGTGTCCCACGGCGGGCAGGTCCCGGCCCGCGCGGCCTCGACGATCTTCCGGTGCTGCTCCTTCGTCACGAGGCCGGCCGCGAGCCCCCGGTCGGCGTCCGCCTCGTTCGGGTAGGTCAGGCCGAGCGAGAGCGTGAACTCGCTCCGGGGGTTCTTCATGCAGACGAGGTAGCGCCCCTCCGGCGTCGCGCGGTCCCCCTCGCGCACCTTCTGCGGCACCGGCTTCAGGCCCAGCCCCACCCGGTAGACCTTGAGGATCCTCTCCCCGGAGTAGAGGACGAGCTCCCGGCGCGCCTTGCGGACGACGATCCGCGGGCTCTCGATCGTCTCGGGGAGGGGCGCGGGCGACACGGGCGGCGCCGCGGAGGCCGACCCGGCGTGGAGCGCGAGGAGGAGGGCCGAGAGGAGGACGCCGCGGAGAGCGGACCGCATGCGGGATTCTCCCCGCCGGGCCCGGGAGGGGCAACGGCGCGACGCCTGGAGGGGCTTCCGCGAGCCTAGAATGTCCCGCTGGCCCAACGCACCCCGGGAAGGAGCACCCGTGAGCCTCGTCCGAACGGAAGTCCGCGACCACGTCGGCACCGTCACGCTCGCGAACGCCGAGAAGAGAAACGCCCTGAGCAAGGCGCTCGTCGAGGACCTCGCGTCGGCACTCGAGGGGATGCAGGAGCTGAAGGTCCGCGCGATCGTCCTTCGCGCTCCGGCCGGCTCGAAGGTCTGGTCCGCGGGACACGACGTCCGCGAGCTGCCCGTCTCGGGACGGGACCCGCTCGCCTACGACGACGCTCTCCTCGTCGCCATCCGGAAGATCCAGTACCTGCCGATCCCGGTCATCGCGATGCTCGAGGGGGCGGTCTGGGGCGGGGCCTGCGACCTCGCCTTCTCGTGCGACATCCTGATCGGCTGCCCGACGACGAGCTTCACCATGACGCCCGCCAAGATCGGCGTCCCCTACAACGTCACCGGGATCCTCCACTTCATGAACATGCTCCCGGTGAACACGGTACGGGAGATGTTCTTCACGGCGCTCCCCATCGAGGCCGAGGCGGCGTACCGGCTCGGCGTCCTCAACGACCTCGTCCCGGTGGAGGAGCTCGAGGCCCACACCTACGAGAAGGCTGCGGCGATCGCGCGGAACAGCCCGCTCTCGATCGCGGCGATCAAGGAGCAGATCCGCCTCCTCTCGATGGCGCACCCGCTCACGCCGAACATGTTCGAGCTGATCCAGGGGCTCCGGCGCCGGGTCTACGACAGCCACGACTACCGGGAGGGGATCCAGTCGTTCTTCGAGAAGCGCGCGCCCGTCTTCACGGGGAACTGACGGCCCGGCGTCCCGTCGCGCGCGCCTCCGCTACCATCACGCCGTGACCCGCGACGAGCAGCTCTCGACGTTCGAGGAGGCGCTCGGCTACCGGTTCCGCGACCGGGCGCTCCTCGAACGGGCCCTGACCCACTCCTCCTACGCGAACGACGCGCCGCGCTCCGGCGACGTCCGCGACAACGAGACGCTCGAGTTCCTCGGTGACAGCGTCCTCGGCTTCCTCGTGGCCGAGATGCTCTTCGAGGCGTTCCCCGACTTCCGCGAGGGGAGGCTCTCGAAGGCGCGCGCGCACCTCGTCTCCGAGCCGAGCTTCGCCCGGCTCGCGCGCGAGCTCGGGATCGGCGACCTCCTCCTCCTCGCTCCCGGCGAGAGCCGCTCGGGAGGCCGCGTCCGCGAGTCTCTCCTCGCCGACGCCTTCGAGGCGGTCTTCGCCGCGGTGACGCTCGACTCCGGGCTCCCGGCGGCGCGCGAGGCGGCGCGGCGGCTCTTCGCCCCCGCGATCGCCGAGCTCGACCCGGGCGAGCTCTCGTTCCACGACTACAAGACGGCGCTCCAGGAGCTCGCGCAGGGAGAGGGCAAGCCGCTCCCGGCCTACCGCCTCCTCTCCGAGAGCGGGCCCGACCACCGCAAGGAGTTCGTCTACGAGGTCGTCTACGACGAGGAGATCTCGGCGACGGGGAGCGGGGCGACGAAGAAGGAGGCGCAGCGCCAGGCGGCGAAGGCCGCGCTCGCCGTCAAGCTCGGGAAGGCGACGCGGCAGTGAGGACGGGGGAGGAGGGCGCCGGCCCTCCTCCCGCCCGGCTCACTTCGGGAAGCGCGAGAGAAACGACCCGGGCTTCTCGAACTGGACGACCCGGGGCTTCGACTCCTTCCCGTCGGGCCCGAGGAAGACCATCGTCGGGACCCCCTGGATGCTCCACTTCGTCCGGAGCGCGGCGACCTCGGGCGAGGCGCTCTTCGTCAGGTCGGCCTTCAGGAGGACCCAGCCGTCGAGCGCCTTCCTCACCGCGGGGTCGGTGAAGGTGAACTTCTCGAGCTCCTTGCAGGGGAGGCACCAGTCGGCGAAGAAGTCGATGAGGACGGGCTTGCCGGCCGCGGTCGCCTCCGCGAGGGCGGCGTCGGAGTAGGGGACGAAGGCGAGCCCCTCGCCCTTCTTCGACGGGAGGAGGAAGGGGACCGCCGCGGCGAGGAGGCCGATCCCGAAGGCGACCTTCAGGGCGCGGAACCAGCCGAGGTTCCCGCCCGACTTCTCGAAGAGGAGGAACCAGACGCCGCCGGCGCCGAGGGCGGCGGCGACGGCGAAGTCGAAGACGCGCTCGGGGAGGAGCGGCCGGAGGAACCAGCCCGCGAGGGCGACGAGGACGAAGCCGAAGACCTTCCGGATCGCGAGCATCCACTCGCCGGAGCGGGGCATCGCCTTGAGGCTCCCGGAGACGGTGCCGAGGACGACGTAGGGGAGGCCGAGGCCCATCGCGAGCGTGAAGAAGAGGCCGAAGCCGAGCGGCGCCGAGCCCTGCTGTGCGACGTAGGTCAGGAGCGAGAGGACGAACGGGCCGATGCACGGGGCGGCGACGAAGCCGACGAAGAGGCCCATCGTGAGCGCGCCGAGGACGCCCGCCTTGCTCCCCGTCCGGTCGGTGATGAAGTGGGGCGCCTGGATCTCGTAGAGGCCGAACATCGAAAGCGCGAGCGCGAGGACGACGAGCGCGATGACGACGAGGACGGCCGGCTTCTGGAGCCACGAGCCGAAGAGCGAGCCGGAGAGCGCCGCGAAGACGCCGAGGGCGGAGTAGGTGACGCTCATGCCGAGGACGTAGGCGACCGCGAGGCCGAACGTCCGGCCCGTCTTCCCCTCGCTCTGGCGCGCGAAGAAGCCGACGGTGATCGGGATGAGGGGGTAGACGCAG
>JBDIBE010000229.1:0-5652 GCA_039812785.1 Thermoanaerobaculia bacterium
GCCTCGCCGCGCCGCGCGAGCTCGGCGAGGATCCCGGCCGCGCCGGGGAGCTCGGGGGTGACCGCCCCGCCGACGCCGGCCGCGCCGAGGGCGCGCGACGTGCCAGCCCCGGCGGAGACGACGAGGCGGAAGGGGCGCGCGAGGAGGCTCCCCCCGGGGGCGTCCCGCAGGACCTCGACCGCGTTGAGAGAGGAGATGACGAGGATCGCCCCCTCCGGCGGCTCGGCCGCAAAGGCGGCGACGGCGTCCGGGACGGGGACGACGCGGTGAGTGACGAGGAGGTCCGCGCCGGGGAGGGCGTCGCCCGAGGGGCGGAGGAGGAGGACCCTCCTCATCGTCCCGCCGCGCGGGCCTCCGTCACGAGCTTCTGCGCCCCGCGCGCGAGGA
Organism: Thermoanaerobaculia bacterium; assembly: GCA_039812785.1. GTDB lineage: Bacteria > Acidobacteriota > Thermoanaerobaculia > UBA5066 > UBA5066 > UBA5066. The sequence goes on from JBDIBE010000229.1 coordinate 388, forward strand.
GCCGCTCCGCGAGGAGCCGCCCGAGGCCGAGCGGGTCGGCGGAGCTGCCGGACGCCTCGTCCTCGAGCATCTCTGTCCCGTCGAGCGCGAGGACTCGTGCGCGCAGGACGAGCGCGCCCCCCTCTCCCGCCGTCGCGAGCGCGGCGACCGGGGCGCGGCAGCCGGCGCGGAGGGCGTTCAGGAGGCTCCGCTCCGCCGCGGCGGCGGCGTTCGTGGCCGGGTCGTCGAGCGTCGCGATCGCTGCAGAGGCGTCGGCGTCGTCCCGCCGGCAGGAGATCCCGAGGGCCCCCTGGGCGGGAGCGGCGAGGAGGTCGTCGAGGGGGATCCGCTGCGTGATCCGCTCGCCGAGGGAGAGCCGGTCGAGGCCGGCGCAGGCGAGGATGAGCGCGTCGGCGCGCCCCTCCTCGAGGCGGCGCAGGCGCGTATCGACGTTCCCCGCCATCGTGACCGTCGTCAGGTCGGGCCGCAGGCGCAGGAGCTGCGCGACGCGGCGCGGGCTCGCCGTGGCGACCCTCGCCCCCCGCGGGAGCGTGCGGACGTCCTTCGCCTCGTGGCGCGAGGCGACGACGAGCGCGTCGCGGACGTCGGCCCTCACCGGGACGGCGGCGAGGAGGAGGTCCTCGGCGTACTCGGTCGGGACGTCCTTGAGGGAGTGGACGGCGAAGTCGATCTCGTTCCGCCGGAGGGCGTCGTCGAGCGCCCTCACGAAAACGCCGACGGAGTCGCCCGCCGCGGGGATCCGCCCCTCGGTCGAGAGCTGGTCCCCCTCGGTCCTGACGAGGACCTCCTCGACCGCCCGCCCCGTCGCCTTCGTCAGCGCGGCGGCGACGTGTCCCGACTGCGTCCGCGCGAGGAGGCTCGCCCTCGTCCCCATCCTCAGGGGTCGTCCGTCGCTCATCGTCGTCCTTTCGTTCCGGGCGGGCGCTCGGGCGCCTATTCCCCGTCGTCGAGCTTGAAGAGGGCCCTCACGACGGCCGCGCGGGTGAGCCGCTCGGAGGCGTCGCCCTCCTTCAGGCCGATCGTCGGGTGGTGGAGGATCTTCTGGACGAGCGTCTCCGTCATCCGCTCGACGACCGCGCGGTCCTCGGGCGCCAGGCGCGAGAGCTTGCCGCCGTAGCGCTCGAGCTCGGCGAGGCGCGCCTTCTCGATCCGCTCGCGGAGCGTCTTGAGCGTGTCGACGTGGGAGAGCCCCGCGAGCCAGCCGAGGAACTTCTGGGTCGACTCCTCGACGATCCGCTCGGCGTGCGGGACGTCGGCGAGGCGGTCCTTGGCGTTGTCGCAGGCGAGCTCGCCGAGGGCGTCCATGTCGTAGCGGTAGACGTCCGAGAACTCCTCGATCTTCGGGTCGATGTCCCGCGGGACGGCGACGTCGAGGACGAGGAGCGGCCCGCGGCGGCGCCCGCGGCCGAGGACCGGCCTGAGCATGTCGTACGTGACGACCGGCTCGGTCGCCGCCGTCGCGGAGAGGACGATGTCGACCTCTGCGAACGTCTTCGCCCGCTCCTCCCACGGCACCGTCCAGCCGTGGAAGTGGGCGGCGAGCGCCTTCGCCTTCTCGAGCGAGCGGTTCGCGAAGAGCATCACCTTCACGCCGTCGTCCGCGAGGAGGCGGGCCGTCAGCTCGACCGTCTCGCCGGCGCCGAGGAGGAGGACCTTGCAGTCGGCGATCGACTCGAAGATGCGGCCGACGAGGGAGAGGGCGATGCCGGGGACGGAGACGGGGCGCGCCCCGAGCGTCGTATCGGTCCTCACCCGCTTGCCGCACTCGAGCGCCGACTGGAAGAGGCGGTTCGTGACGGCCCGGGCCGTCCCCGCCTCGGCGGCGCGCCGGTGCGCCTCGCGGATCTGCCCGAGGATCTGCGCCTCGCCGAGGACCATCGAGTCGAGCCCGGAGGCGACGCGGAAGAGGTGCCTCACGGTCGCCTCGCCCTGCCCCGAGAGCGCCTTCTCGCGGAGGACCGAGGCGTCGACGGAGTGGAAGCGGGAGAAGAAGCCGGCGAGCGCCTCGAAGCTGTCGGGGACCTCGCTGACGCCGTAGACCTCGGCCCGGTTGCAGGTCGAGACGACCGCCCCCTCGGAGAGGATCCGCTCGCGGAAGAGCCCCTCGAGCGCCTCGCGCGCCTTCTCGGGCGTGAAGGCGAGCCGGGCCCTCAGGTCGAGGTCCGCACCCTGGTGGTTCCAGCCGACGAAGACGATCTCGGGAGGCATCAGGTGAACGAGTGGATCTTCGAGAAGAAGAGGTTGACGAGGGTGTACGACACGAGGACGAGGACGAACCCGGCGACGGCGAGCCGCGCCGTCGTCCCCGGGGCGGCGCCGCGGTGCGCCCGGACGAAGACCCAGAGGTAGAAGAGGAACGTCAGGACGGCCCCCCAGATCTTCGCGTCGAGGAGCCACTCCGGGTGCTCCACCGTCCAGACCCGGTAGGCCCAGAGAAAGCCCATCGTCAGGCCGGCGGCGAGGGAGACGACGCCGACGCCGATCGAGGTCCGCGCCGCCCGCTCGAGGTAGCTCAGGGAGGGGAGGCGCGAGACCGGGCCGTTCAGGACGTGCCGCTTGCTCTTCAGCCGCTTCCCGAGGACGAGGTAGAGGATCGAGAGGGCGCACGCCACGGCGAAGGCCGAGTAGCTCAGCATGTTGAGCGTGACGTGGAAGGCGAAGACGGCGCCGCGGAGCTCCTGCTTCGGGTGCGCGCCGCCCGGCAGGAAGAGCGTGTGGAGGAGGAAGAAGAGCGAGACCGGCATCAGGAACGCCCCGAGCGAGCGGTCCCGGTGCCGGGCCTCGAGGATGAGGCTCATCGCGGCGAGGAAGAGGCCGAAGAGCGCCATCGACCCGAGGAGGTCGCCGTAGGGGACGGTCTTCAGGGCGAGCGAGCGGGAGTAGAGGAACCCGAAGTTGAAGGCGGCCCCGAGCGCGGCGAGAAGGGTCGCCATCCTCCCCGCGGAGACCTGGGGGTGGCGCAGCCAGGTCACGTAGAGGAGCGTCGCTCCCGCGTAGCAGAGGAGGGCGACGATGCAGAGGAGGGAGTTCCCGAGGCTGCTGCCGAGCATCCGAACCCTTGATTATACGGACCGGGACGGTCCCGTTCGCGAGAGGGCCTCCCGCGCCGCCCGGGCCGCCGCCAGGGCCGCCTCCGCGTCGGCGCCGCGGGCGACGAGGTGCCCCATCTTCCGCTTCCGCGCGACGCCGCTCTTGCCGTAGAGGACGACCTCGAGGAGGTCGGGGCTCCCCTCCCAGGCCGTCAGGTCGAGCCGCTCCGGCGCACCCTGCGCCTCCCAGACCTCGCCGAGGAGGTTCGCCATGCAGAAGGCCCCGCCGGAGACGAGACGGGGCGGCACGAGCGGTACGTCGAGGAGGATCCGGGCGAGCGCCTCGAACTGGCTGAAGGTGCAGGCCTTGCGGGTGACGTGCCCGGAGTTGTGGGGGCGCGGGGCGAACTCGTTCGTGAAGACCCTCGCCTCGCCCGGCCGGTTCCGGGCGGAGCGGCCGACGAAGAGCTCCGTCGTCAGGAGTCCCGTGACGCCGAGCGCCCGGGCTGCGGCGAGGGCGACCGATTTCGCCTCGGCCTCGAGCTCGTCGGGGAGGCGCGCCGGGACGACCGTGACGTCGAGGATGTGGTCCCGGTGCTCGTTCTCGAAGAGGGGGAAGACGACCTCGTCGCCGTTCTTCTCGCGCGCGACGATCGCGCTCGCCTCGAGGACGATGTCGATCGGCTCCTCGAGGACCCACCCCGCGGCGTCGAGCGCCTCGCGGGCCGGCGTCGCGAGGAGCGCGTCGGCGTCGGCCGCCGACCCGAGCCTCCACTGCCCCTTGCCGTCGTAGCCGCCGCGCGCCGTCTTCAGGATCGACGGGAAGCCGAACGCGCGGGCGGCGGCGGCGAGCTCGCCGGCCGTCTTCCCGTCGACGAAGTCGACGTGCGGGAGGCCGTGGTCCCTCAGGAACTCCTTCTCGAGCGCCCGGTTCTGCGTCGTCCGGAGGACGTCGATCGACGGGAAGAGCTTCCCGAGACCGGAGACCCTCGCGAGCCCCTCCGTCTCGACGTTCTCGAACTCCCAGGTGACGGCGTCGCAGGCGTCGAAGAAGGCCTGGAGGCGCGGGACGTCGCGCCACGAGCCGCTCTCGGCGCGCGCGGCGCGCCGGAGGGCAGGGGCGCTCGGGTCGGGGTCGTAGACGGCGACGTCGGCCCCGAGGTCCTGGAGCGCCGGCGCGAGCATCGCCCCGAGCTGCCCCCCCCCGAGGATCCCGACCGTCTTCAAGCGGTGCTCCAGGGGCGGAGGCGCTGCACCTCCTCGTTCCCCGATCGCGCCTTCTCGCGCAGCGCCTCGCGGTGCTCGGCGAGCTTCGCCGCGAGCGCGGGGTCGGAGAGGGCGAGGACCTTCACGGCGAAGAGGCCCGCGTTCGTCGCCCCGGCGAAGCCGATCGCGAAGGTCGCCGTCGGGACGCCGCCGGGCATCTGGACGATGGAGAGGAGGCTGTCGAGGCCGGAGAGCGCCTTGCTCCGGATCGGGACGCCGAGGACCGGGAGCGTCGTGAGCGCCGAGACCATGCCGGGGAGGTGGGCCGCGCCGCCCGCCCCCGCGACGATCACCTTCAGGCCGCGCGCGTCGGCCGTCCTGGCGTAGTCGAACATCTCCTCGGGCATCCGATGGGCGCTGACGACCGAGATCTCGTACGGAACGCCGAACTCGCGGAGGACGTCCTCCGCCTTCGCCATCGTGTCGTAGTCCGAGGCGCTTCCCATGACGATCCCGACGAGCGGCTGGGCCATCGCTCCTGCCTCCGCCCCGAGCTTATCTCGCGGCCCGGAGGGCCGAGGCGACCGTCTCGAGCCGCACGCCGCGCGAGGCCTTCACGAGGACGACGTCGCCGGGCCGGACGAGCCGGGCGACGTGGGGCGCGGCCTCCTCGCCCGTCGAGAAGAAGGCCGACGCAATCCCGGCCTCCTGCGCCGCGCGCGCGAAGCGCTCCGCCTCGCCGTTCACGGCGACGAGGAGGGTCGGCGCGGCGGCGACGGCGAGACGGGCGACCTCGTCGTGCTCCTGCGCGGCGAGGGGCCCCATCTCGCGCATCTCGCCGAGGACGAGGACGAGGCGGCGGTGGAGCTGGTCGGCGAGCTCGCGCGCCGTCTTCAGGGACGAGCGCGCCGAGCCGGTGTTCGAGTTGTAGGTGTCGTCGAGGAGGACCGTCCCGTCGGCGAGCGTCTCGGCGGCGAAGCGTCCGTCGCGCACCGCCGCGACGCGCAGGAGCGCCGCGCGGAGCGCCTCC
>JBDIBE010000230.1:0-5640 GCA_039812785.1 Thermoanaerobaculia bacterium
GGCGCCGCCCCAGTGCGCCGCCCCGGCCACGAGGACCGCGGGCGCCACGATCGCCGGCGCCCCCCGGGCGTCCCGCCCGACGAGGCCGCCGGCGGAGAGGTCCTCCGCGTCGTAGAACTCGGGGATCGTCGCCTCGAGGCCCCGCAGCGCCCGCCCGACGAGCTCGCCCGCCCCTTCGGGCGAGACGAGGAGCCCGAAGTCGTCCGCGGCGTAGTGCGCGAGGAGCGAGCCCGGCTCCTCGTGCGAGAGCGTCCGGAGGACGTCGGCGACGTGCGTCAGGAGGCGGTCGCCGCGCAGGAAGCCGTACCGGTCGTTGAAGACGCGGAAGCGGAGGAGGTTGAGGCGCACGAGGGCGAGGGGCGTCCTCCGCGCGAGCCTCCGCTCCGCCTCGGCCTCGAGCCGCCCCCGGCCCGGGAGGCCCGTCAGGGAGTGCCACTCGAGGCCCGCCTCGACGTGGAGGCGTGCGAAGAGCGCCAGGAGGTCGTCGACGCGGAGGAGCCCGCGGTAGGCCCGGCCGGGGCCCGTCACGACGATCGGGTCGTAGCGGGTCGCCCGCGGCCGGCGCGCGAGGAGCGCCGGGATCTGCTCGATCGGCGTCTCCTCCTCGACCTGGTCCCACTCGGTGTCCGCGACGACGGCGGAGACGGGCACGTCCTCCGTCCCCCCGCCCAGGAACGGGTAGGCGGCGGCGCGGGCGCGCCCCAGGAGGCCGACGGGCCTGCCGGAGAGGAGGACGGGGACGACGTCGAGGTCCGGGTCGGCGCGGAAACAGGAGTTCGCCGCCGAGAGGGGCGCGTCGGCCGCGAGCGTCGGCCCCTGCGAGACGGCGACGGCGATCTCGCCGCGCGCGTGGGCCCCGCGGACGGAGCTGACGGTGACGTCCTCCGCGAGGAAGGCCTCCTCCGCCGGCGCGGGCCGGGCGAGGAGGAAGCCCTGGAGGAGGTCGACGCCCGCTCCGAGGCAGGTCTCGAGGTCCTCGGGCTTCTCGATCCCCTCGGCGATGACGCCGCAGTTGATCCGGTGGCAGAGCGAGACGACGGACTCGACGAGGACCCGCTTGCGCGGCTCGGAGGAGACGCCCTCGACGAAGACGCGGTCGAGCTTCACGAAGTCCGGGGCGATGTCCGTGATCATCCGGAGGTTCGTGTAGCCGGCTCCGAAGTCGTCGATGGCGACGCGGAACCCCTGGAGGCGGAACGGCTCGAGGAAGCGGGCGAACTCCCTGAAGTCGGCGATCCGGCTGATCTCCGGCAGCTCGAGGATGACGCGCGACGGCGCGCGGCCGTGCGCGACGACCTTCTCGACGAGCCACGGCGCGCCGAGCCGCGGGTCGACGACGAAGGGGGCGAGGACGTTCAGGAAGATGAGCTGGTGGCCGACGAACGGCTCGGCGTCGAGGAGGACGCGCTCGGTGGAGGCGACCTCGAGGTCGGAGGCGAGGCCGAGCCGGAGCGCCGTCGTGAAGGCCTCGTACGGCCCGCTGAAGCCGCTCTCGGGCGGGAGGCGGAGGAGCGCCTCGCATCCCTCGAGCTCTCCGGTCCGGGCGCGGAAGATCGGCTGGAACGCCGTCGAGAGCTTCGCCGGGTCGCAGAGGTCGCGGATGCGGCGGTGGAGGACGTCGTCGCCCGGGCGGGGCGCCGGAAGGCTCATCCAGGAGAACGGCGGACAGCTCTCGGTTCCCATCGCCCCTCCTTCCCGGGCTCGCCTTCGGCCCGAGGGGATTCTAGCCGCCGGAGCGCCCCCCCTCGGCCCGAAGCGCGCCACGGGCCGGCCCGTGTAATCTCCGGCCGTGCCCGCGATCCCGATCCGCCTGCGAGGCGAAACGCTGCCGATGACGACCGAGCTCCTCGACAAGTACAACGTCCAGGGGCCCCGGTACACCTCCTACCCGACGGCGCCCGAGTGGAGCGACTCGGTCGGGCCCGCCGACTTCGAGGCCGCCTGCGAGCGGGCGAACGCGGCCGGGCGCCCGATCTCGCTCTACGTCCACCTCCCCTTCTGCGACGAGCAGTGCTGGTTCTGCGGCTGCTTCATGAAGGTCGTCCCGAAGCCCGACCGCAAGGGCGGGGAGCGCGGGGAGATCGAGGGGTACCTCGCCGACCTCCACCGGGAGATCGACCTCCTCGCCGCCCGGGTCGACCGCTCCCGCCCCGTCGTCCAGGTCCACTGGGGGGGCGGGACGCCGACCTACCTGACCCCGAAGCAGGCCGACGCCCTCGCCGCCCACCTCCTCGAGGCGTTCCGCCCGGCGCCCGGGGCCGAGATCTCCGTCGAGATCGACCCGCGCGTCACGACCCCGGAGCACCTCGCCGTCCTCCGGCGCCACGGCTGGAACCGCGTCTCGATGGGCGTGCAGGACTTCGACCCCGAGGTCCAGGAGCTCGTCAACCGCGTCCAGCCCTTCGAGATGACGAAGGCGCTCGTCGACGCCGCGCGCGAGCTCGGCTACGACTCGCTGAACCTCGACCTGATCTACGGCCTGCCCGGGCAGCGCCTCGCCGGCTTCTCGAGGAGCGTCGACCAGGTCCTGACGCTCCGGCCCGACCGGATCGCCATGTACTCCTACGCCCACGTGCCGTGGCTGAAGAAGCCCCAGCGCGTCCTCGCCGCGCACCTGCCGGAGGGGACGGAGAAGTTCGCGATCTTCGTCTCCGGCGTCGAGAAGTTCGCCGAGGCGGGCTACATCTACATCGGGATGGACCACTTCGCCCTCCCGCACGACGAGATCGCCCGCGCCCAGGTCGAGCGGACGCTCTGGCGGAACTTCCAGGGCTACACGACGCACGCGGGGGTCGACCTCTACGGACTCGGCGTCTCCTCGATCGCGCAGATCGACGACGGGTACTTCCAGAACACGAAGGACTACGCCGCCTACCACGCCGCCTGCGCGGAGGGGCGTCCCACGACGATCAAGGGGTGGCGCCTGACCCCCGAGGACCACCTCCGCCGGACGGTCATCACGAACCTCCTCTGCCACTGCGTCATCAAGAAGCGCGAGGTCGAGGAGCAGTTCGGGATCGCCTCGTTCGACGAGAAGTTCGCGCGCGAGGTCGCCGCGCTCCCCGGCTTCGTCGCCGACGGGCTCGTCGAGCCGAGGACGGACGAGATCCGGGTCACCCCGCTCGGGCGGATCTTCATCCGCAACGTGGCGATGCTCTTCGACCCCTACCTCCTGAAGCGCCCGGCGGACCAGCCGAAGATCTTCTCGCGGACGCTCTGATGGCCGGCGGGAAGACCGGGATCCTCCTCGTCCAGCTCGGCGGGCCGACGAAGCGGGAGGAGCTGAAGGGCTTCCTCTACCGCCTCTTCGCCGACCCCGAGATCCTCGGCATCCCGTTCGCGCCGCTCCGGAAGGCCGTCGCCTGGACGATCGCGACGACGCGCGAGAAGGAGTCGGCGAAGACCTACGAGAAGATCGGCTGGTCGCCGATCCGCTGCTGGACGGAGAAGTCGGCGATCCTCCTCGAGAGGGCCCTCGCGTCCTCGTGGCCCGGCGAGCCGCCCCTCGTCCGCTCCGCGATGACGTGCAGCGCGCCGCTCGTCGAGGAGGCGCTCCCGGAGCTCCGCGCGGCGGGCGTGACCCGCCTCTTCGTCCTCCCGCTCTACCCGCAGTACTCCGTCACGACGACGAAGGGCTCCTTCGCGCGGGTCGACGAGGCGCTCGCGCGGATGGGATGGTCGCCGGAGAGGGTGAACGCCCCCGACGCCTGGTACTCCGAGCCGCGGTTCCTCGACGCGCACGCGGCGCGCATCGAGGCCGCGGCCGCGAAGCTCCCCGACCCCGACCCTTCCGCGACCGTCCTCCTCTACTCGGCCCACTCCCTCCCCGTCTCGACGGTCGAGAAGAGGAAGGACCCGTACCCGAGGCAGGTCGAGGAGTGCTGCGCGCTCATCGACGCGCGCCTCGGCCGGCGCTTCCGCTCCCGCCTCGGCTACCAGTCGAAGCTCGGGCCGGTCGCCTGGCTCGGCCCCTCGACGGGCGAGGTCCTCGCCGAGCTCGCGAAGGAGGGGGCGAGGCAGGTCGTCGTCTGCCCCGTCGCCTTCGTCTCCGACCACGTCGAGACGCTCTACGAGATCCGGATGCTCTTCGCCGACGAGGCGAGGGCCCTCGGCATCCCGCACTACGTCGCCGCGGACGGGCTGAACGACCACCCCGACTTCATCCAGGCGCTCGCCGACGTCAGCCGGAAGGCGCTCCTTCCGGCGGGCGCCCGTTGAGGCGGATCGTCGTCCTCGGCGGCGGCGCGACGGGCCTCGCCGTCGCCTTCCGCCGCAACGAGAACCCGGCCCCGGGAGACGACGTCCTCGTCCTCGAGGAGGGGCCGCGCGCGGGAGGGAGCCTCCGGACGCTCCGCGAGGAGGGGCTCGTCCTCGAGGCGGGCTCGCACACGCTCCGGGAGACCCCCTCCGCCGCACGCCTCCTCGCCGACCTCGGCCTCTCGGACCAGGTCCTCCCGGTCGACCCGAAGGCGCCGCGGTGGATCGTCCGGGGCGGCAAGGCGCACCCGATCGTCGCCGGTCCCGCCGGGCTCCTCTCCTCCGCCCTCTCGGTCGGCGCGAAGGCGCGGCTCCTGCGCGAGCCGTTCGTCCCGCCCCGCCCCCCGGAGCGCGACGACGAGTCGGTCCACGACTTCTTCACCCGCCGCTTCGGGCCCCAGGTCGCGCGCGACCTCGCCGAACCGCTCGCGGTCGGCGTCTGGGCCGACGACCCTCGGACCCTCTCGGTCCGCTCCGCCTTTCCCGCCCTGTGGGAGGCCGAGGGGGCGAAGGGGAGCGTCCTGAAGGCGTTCCTCGGCGGACGGAAGGACGGCCCCGCGCCGCGCACCGTCGGCCTCGCCGACGGCCTCGGGGCGATCGCCGACCGGCTCGTCGAGAGGAGCCAGCGCGCCGGCGTGAGGATCGAGCTGAACGCCGAGGTCGCCGCGATCGAGGGGCCGTTCGACCCGGCGGCGAGCGAGAGCGTCTGGAAGGTCCAGATCGCCGACGGCACGGTCTATCCCGCCGACACGATCGTCTCCACGCTCGACGCCCGGGTGCTCGCCGCGCTCCTCGGGACGCGCCTCCCCCGCTCCTCGGCGCGCCTCGCCGAGGTCGACCACGCCCGGCTCGCCGTCGTCCTCACCGCCTTCCGTCCCGAGGGGCCCGAGGCGGCGCCGAGGGGCTTCGGCGCGCTCTTCCCTCGCGGCGAGGGCTTCCGCTCGCTCGGGATGCTCTACGCCTCCTCGCTCTTCCCGTCGCGCGCGCCGGCGGGGGTCGCCGTCGTCTCGGCGTTCCTCGGCGGGCCGCTCGACCCGGCGCTCCCCGACCGGCGGGAGGACGAGCTCGTGGCGCTCGTCGAGTCCGAGGTGAGGCGCCTCCACCCGGCCGTCGGCCCGCGGCTCTACGGCCGCGTCCTGCGGTGGCCGAGCGCCTTCCCGCGCCTTCCCGTAGGGCACCACGTCACTCTCGACCTCCTCCGGCGGGACCTCGCGGGGCTCAACGAGGGGCACGAGCGCCCCTGCCTCGTCGTCACCGGCTCCTGGCGCGACGGCCTCGGCCTCGGCGACCGTTTCGCCCGCGCCGACGAGATCGCCGCCTCTCTGTGAAAATGGCGCCGATGCGGCGCGCCGTCGCGGCCGCCCTCCTCCTCGCCGCCCTCGT
>JBDIBE010000231.1:0-5602 GCA_039812785.1 Thermoanaerobaculia bacterium
CGAGCGCCGGCACGGCGCCTTCGCGCCGCACCGCGGCTTCCGCCGCGCGGTGCGTCTCGAGGCTCTGGGGAAACGGCAGGCCGTGGCAGAGGATCGTCGACTCGAGCGCGACGACGCCGCGCCCCGCCCCGAGCGCCTCCCGCACCTCGTCCGAGAGGACGACCGCGGCCGTCCCCGCGCCGCCCGGTCCCCGTCCCGCTTCGCTCACGCCCGTCTCCTTTCCCGGGCCGTCGCGCCGTCTCCACGGCGCCTCCGGCCCCGCGACACCCGGAGGCTACACTCCGCCCCCGTGAACGGTCCGTCCCTTCCCCGTTTCGTCCCGAACCCCGACCGGCCGGTCTACGGCGAGACGCCGCGGCCGGAGTGGCTCAAGGTCCGCCTCGTCGACAACGACGACACCCGCGGGATCCTCGACCTCGTCCGCCGCAAGCACCTCAACACCGTCTGCCAGGAAGCGCAGTGCCCCAACATCTTCGAGTGCTGGGGGCGCGAGCGGACGGCGACGTTCATGCTCATGGGCGACGTCTGCACGCGCCGCTGCGGCTTCTGCGCCGTGACGCAGGGAGCCGGCCGGCCGCTCGACCCGGAGGAGCCCCGCCACGTCGCCGAGGCCGTGAGGGAGCTCGGCGTCGCACACGCCGTCGTCACCTCCGTGAACCGCGACGAGCTCGCCGACGGCGGCGCCGCCCACTTCGCCGCGACGATCCGCGCGATCCGCGAGGCGGCCCCGGGCGTCACGGTCGAGGTCCTGATCCCCGACTTCCTCGGCAGCGAGGAGGCGCTCGCCACGGTGCTCGAGGCGGCGCCGGAGGTGCTCAACCACAACACCGAGACGGTCCCGCGGCTCTACCGGCGCGTCCGCCCGGACGCCGTCTACTCCCGCTCGCTCGAGCTCCTCTCCCGCGCCTCGGCGTGGCGCGACGCGCGCGCTCCGGGGATGCGCGTGAAGAGCGGGATCATGGTCGGGCTCGGCGAGACCCCCGAGGAGGTCCTCGGGACGATGCGCGACATCCGCGCCTCCGGGACCGACGCCCTGACGGTCGGGCAGTACCTCCAGCCGCACGCGAGGAGGCTTCCCGTCGAGAGGTGGTGGACGCCGGACGAGTTCGCCCGGCTGGCGGTCGAGGGACGCGCGATGGGGTTCGCCGTCGTCGAGGCGGGGCCGCTCGTCCGCTCGAGCTACCACGCCCGCGCGGCGCTCGCCGGCGCGGAAGGGGGCGGCGAGGCCGCCCCCCGCTGATCCGCCGGTGCTACTCCCCGTCGTTCCCGATCGCCTCGACCGGGCAGGAGTCCATCGCCTCCTGGCACTGGGCCTCTTCCTCCGGCGTCTCGGGCTGCTTGTGGAGGAACGAGTAGCCCTTCTCTTCCTGCCGGGTGAAGTTGTTCGGCGCGGTCACCCGGCAGACGTCGCAGTCGATGCACTGGGTGTCGACGTAGAACTTGCCGGCCGCGTTTTCGGGATGACGGTCGTCCTTGTTCGCCATGGCCGCGAAAGATAGCATGAGGAACAGCCTGCGGATCAGCACGATGGCGCTCGCGGCCGCTCTCTCGGCCGCCTGCGCCGAGCCGAAGGACCCCGGGGAGCGCGTCTGGAAGAGGAAATGCGCCGCCTGCCACGGGAGCGACGGCGCCGGCCGGACCCGCTTCGCCGAGAACCGCCCCTACGCCGACCTGACCGACGGGAAGTGGAGGCACGGCCCCGGCCGCGACGCGCTCCGGAAGCTCGTCGCGGAGGGGGACCCTTCGAGCACGATGCCCCCCTTCGAGGGGACGCTCACCCCCGCCGAGATCGACGCCGCCGTCGACCACGCGCTGAAGCTCGCCGCCGCGAAGGCGCCGGGGCCCCGGCCGTGACGAGGCTGCTGCCGCTCTTCCCGCTGGAGGCCGTCCTCCTCCCGGAGACGCACCTGCCGCTCCACGTCTTCGAGCCGCGTTACCGCGCGATGCTCGCCGACGCCCTCGCGGGAGAGGGGCTGATCGGCCTGCACACGCTCGACCCGGACGGCGCGCCGCTCCCCGACGGACGCCCCGCCCTCCGGGCGTTCGGCTGCGCGGGCGAGGTCGTCGAGCACGAGCCGCTCCCCGACGGACGATCGAACATCGTCCTCCGCGGGGCGTTCCGCTACCGGATCGTCGCGGAGCGGACGGGCCGCCCCTACCGGATCGCCGAGGTCGAGGAATCGAGGGTCCTCCCGCTCGCGCCCGGCCGCGAGGGGGGGCCCGGCCGCCGCGAGCTGCGCCGGCTCCTCGCGGCGCGCGTCGAGAAGCTCGCCCTCTCGGTCGGCCGGGCGGAGGCCCGTCACCTCCCTGGAGCCCTCTCCGACGAGGGGCTCGTGAACGAGGCGGCGACGCGCCTCGGGCTCGGGCCCGAGGAGCAGTACGGCCTCCTCGAGATGGCCTCCCTCTCGGACCGGTACGAATGGGTCCTCGACCACGTGAGGAGCCTGCAGGCCCGCATCGACCTCCTCGCCCCCTTCCGGAGGGAGGAGACCGACCCTCGCTGGAACTGACCGGCCGTCAGGCGGCGCTCTCGCGGGAGGCCGAGAGGGCCCGGTTGTGGGCCCAGCTCTTGATCGCCTTGATCTGCTCGTCCATCGTCCTCGAGAGCGGGACGGTGCTCGTGATCGTGCGTGAGACGTCGTCCTCGTTCAGCGTCCGCCCGCCGTTGAAGGCCTCGATGGCGGCCGACTGGACGACCGACTCGATCTCGGCGCCGTTGAAGCCCTTCGTCGCCTTCGCGAGGAAGACGACGTCGAACTTCGCCGGGTCGACCTTCCGCTTCTTCAGGTGGACGGTGAAGATCGCCTTCCGCTCCGTCTCGTTCGGCAGGTCGAGGAAGAAGACCTGGTCGAAGCGCCCCTTCCGGATGAACTCGGCCGGGAGGAGGTGGATCCGGTTCGCCGTCGCCGCGACGAAGACGAGCGCCTCCTTCTCCTGCATCCACGTGAGGAAGGTGGAGAAGATCCGCCCGAGGGCCGGGTCGCCGCCGCCGGCCTCGCGGCCGCCCGTGATCGCCATCTCGATCTCGTCGATCCAGAGGATGGCGGGCGCGAGCCCCTCGGTCGTCTTGAGCGCCCGGTGGAACGTCGCCTCGGGGTTGGCCGTCCCGAAGACGAGGTTCATGTCGAGCCGGAAGAGCGGAAGGTTCCAGAGAGCGGGGATCGTCTTGACGGAGAGCGACTTGCCGCAGCCCGACATCCCCATCATGAGAAGCCCCTTCGGGACCGGGAGGCCCGCCTCGACGGCCTCGCGGGTGAAGAGGTGCTGCCGCTTCCGCAGCCAGTCCTTGAGGTTCTCGAGGCCGCCGACGTCGTCGAGCGTGACTCGTGGAGGGACGTACTCGAGGACCCCCTCCTTCCTCGAGGACTGCTCCTTCTCGGCGAGGAGCTCGTCGAAGGTGGCGTCGTCGAAGCGGGGCGTCCTGGCGAAGACCTTCGCGAAGACGTGCTCGAGCTCGTCGAGGGTCAGGCCCCGGAGCGCCGTGACGACCCTGTCGGCGTCGGCGGCCGAGATCCCCCCCTCGCCGAGGTAGCGCTTCGCGAGGACGGCGATGGCGCCGCGGACCTCCGCTTCGTCGGGGAGGTCGTAGTCGACGAGGAATATCTCCTTCTTGAGGTCTTCCGGCAGGACGAGCCGCGGCGAGACGAGGACGACGAACCGTCCCTTCCCCTTCAGCTGCCGGTAGACGTCCCGGAGCCGCCGGACGACGTCGGGCCGGTCGGCGAGGACGGCCGGGAGGTCCTTCATGAGGAAGAACCCTGGGCCGGACGACTGAAGGACGGCGTCGAGCGCCTTCACCGGGTCCCGGGTGTCCGCCGAAGCGTCGCCGAGGCCCGTCCAGCCGTCGACGCACGTCCAGACGGCGAACGGGACCGGCTTCTCGTAGAAGCGCTGCGCGAGGACGGAGACGGCCCGCTCCACCCTCCCTTCCTCCCACGACTGGACGTACAGCAGGGGGTAGGAGCCGAGCAGCGCGCGGCGGATCCGCTCCGCGCCACGGACGGGGGCCGGAATGCTCATCCCTCGATTCTAGAAGATAGACTCCGGGGGCATGGCCAGCTCCGACCACCTCGCCGCGCTGAAGAGCGCCGACTGGAACGCGTGGCGGGACGAGAACCCCTCGATCACGCCGGACCTCACGGACATCGCCCTCGTCGGCCTCGACCTCTCCGGGAAGAACCTCTCCGGCGCCGACCTGTCGCGTACGAAGCTCGACGGCGCAATGCTCGACGGCGCGAGCCTCCTGCGCGCGCACCTCCAGGGGGCCTCGCTCCGCGGGACGAGCCTGCAGCGCGCCGACCTCTCCGAGACCGACCTCGAGTACCAGACCCTCGACGGCGTCTCGCTCGTCGGCGCCCGCCTCCGCGGCGTCAACCTCAAGAACGCCTCGGTCCGCGAGGCGAACCTGACCGCGTGCGACCTCTCGGGCGCCAAGCTCGAGGGGACGACCTTCGGCGGGAGCGTCTTCTCCTTCGCGCGGCTCGTCGCGGCGAACTTCCGCGGGGTCATCATCGACGGCTGCGTCTTCGAGGAGTGCGACCTGACGCAGGCGATCTTCGACGGCATCACCTACCAGCGCGGGAAGTTCGACAAGTCGACGCTCAACCTCTCCTTCTTCCGCGACGCCCGCCTCGCGGGGACGAGCTTCCGCAACGTGAAGTCCCAGCGCGTCACGTTCCGGGGCGCGAACCTGACGGGCTGCGACTTCACGGGCGCCGACCTGACCTCCTCCGACTTCGAGCGGGTCGTCGCGCAGGCGGCGGACCTCTCCGACTCCGTCCTCCGGAAGGCGTGCTTCCGGGAGGCCGACCTCCGGAAGTCGATCCTCCTCGGCGCCCTCTTCGAGGAGACCGACCTGACGCAGGTGAACCTCGAGAAGGTCGACCTCAGGACTCCGAAGCTGAAGTTCCCGAACTTCACCGGGGCGAGGCTGGCGGAAGCGAACGGCGTCGGCGCGAACCTCAGGGGCGGGAACTACACGGACGCGGACCTGACCCGTGCCGACCTGACGGAGGCGAACCTCGAGGGGGGCATCTTCCAGCGCGCCCAGCTCGCCGGAGCCACGCTCCGCCGCGCGAACCTCAAGCGCGCCCGGATGACGGGCGTGGTCGCCCCTTCGTCGGACTTCTCCGGGACGAACCTCCTCGGCGCCGACTGCGGCGACGCGGACTTCTCCGGGTGCGACTTCCGCTTCTCGAGCCTCGTCGGCGCCGTCCTCGAGGGGGCGAGCTTCAAGGGGTCGAACGTCTCGCACGCCGACTTCTCGGAGGCGAAGCTCGGGGGCTCCAGCTTCGTCGGCGCCCGGGGCGAGGGGGCGAAGTTCACGGGGCAGCTCCACCTGAAGCTCGTCCTCGCCGCCGGGGCCCTCCTCAGCTCGTCGAAGAAGAAGGCCGGGAAGGTCGAGGACCAGAAGGAGGCGGAGCGCCGGGCGCGCGTCGCCGCGCTCGAGAGGCAGGCCGCCGAGCGCGACCGCTCCGTCGCCTCGCGCCCCGCGCGGCAGGGCGACGACACGGACCCGGCGCCCGGGCCGCCCCCTTCGGCCCAGGCGTCTACCCCCCCCGTCTGCCGTTCTCGTTAACCGCCCGGATGTTGGCGATGGTCG
>JBDIBE010000232.1:0-5601 GCA_039812785.1 Thermoanaerobaculia bacterium
CGCGGGCGCGGCGTTCGGGGCGGGAGCGTGACGCGGAGCCGCCGCGATCGCCGGCTGCGGCGCGGGAATCGTTGAAAGGAGCGGAAGCGGCACGGCCACCGGCTGCCCCGTCACCATCGCCGTCAGGCCGAGGAGGCCCGACTCGGCGACCCTGAGGAACGAGGCGTGGCTCTCGGCCATCGCCCGCTGGTAGACCGCGTGCGCCTCGGCCGTCTGCCGCTGCGTCTCCTGGAAGGCGAGGACCCACTCCGAGGGCGCTCCGGCCAGGGGGCGTGCGGGCGCAACGGGGGACGGAGCGGGCGCGGGCGGGACGGTCTCGATCTTCATCGGCTTCTCCAGGGGCGCCTCGACGGGCGGGGTCGCCGGCGAGAGGGCGGCCGGCTGCGGCAGGGGCGCGGGGCGCGGGGGATTCGGGGCGGGGAGCGAGGCCGCGCCGCCCGGCGGGGGGTAGATCTTTCCGTAGTTGGTGCCGCTGATCGCGACGGCGAGCTTCGACGCGGACGGGCTCGCGTCCTTCACCGCCCTGCGGCCGTCCGGGAAGAGCTTCGCGGGCGCCATCGCGATGCCCGCGGCGGCGAGGCGCGCCAGCGCGAGCTGAAGCGACTCGACGCCGTTCCTCCCCTTCCGGTCGAGGCTCACGGCAAGGTGGGGACGCCCGTCGAGGATGCGGCCCACGAGGCCGGTGAGGACCGAGCCGGGGCCGACCTCGAGGAAGGCGCGCGCGCCCGCCGCGTACATCGCCTCGACCATCTCGACGAAGCGGACCTCGCTCGCGACCTGGCTCGCCAGCGCGGCGCGCAGCTGCACGGGCTCGCTCCCGTGAGGGGCGGCGAGGGCGTTCGAGTAGACGGGAAGCGCGGGCGGGGCGAACGGGACGCCTTCGAGGAAGCGTGCGAACGGCTCGCAGGCTCCCGCCACGAGCCCGGAGTGGAAGGCCGTCGCCACGGGGAGACGCTGGAAGGAGATCCCCTCGCCCTTCAGCTTCGCCTCGAGAGAGGCGACGTCGTCCGTCGCGCCCGAGACGACGACCTGCGCCGGGCCGTTGTGATTCGCGACGACGACCCGCGGGGCGAGGCGCGCGAGGAGCTCGCGCACCTTCGGGGCCGGAAGGCCCAGCGCCGTCATCGCCCCGGGGGTCGCGGCCGCCTCGGCCATCAGCTCGCCGCGCCGGCGCGCGACGGTCAGGAGGTCCGCGTCGCTCGCGAGGACGCCCGCCGCGCGAAGGGCGACGACCTCGCCGAGGCTGTGCCCGCCGACGAGGCCGGGCCGGAGCCCGATCTCCCCGAGCAGCGCGAGCTGCGAGAGGGAGACGCAGGAGATCGCCGGCTGCGCCCACCGCGTCGCCGTGAGGCGCGCGAGGTCGCTCTTCTCCTTCTCCGCGCCGAAGCCCGGCCGCGGGAAGACGACCTCGTGGAGCGGCGTCCCCGGCTCGAGGTCGAGGTCCGCGGCGCGGTCCCACGAGGCGAGCGCGGGACCGAACCCCATCGCGAGGTCCGCGCCCATGCCGACGTACTGGCTCCCCTGCCCCGGGAAGAGGAAGGCGACCGCGCCCTCGTGCGGGCCGGCGCCGTACGCCGTGCCGTCGGGGAGCGCGAACGCCTCCGCCGGAGCGGCGTCGATCCGCTTCGCGGCCTCGGAGAGGCTTGCCTCGAGGCCCGCGAGGTCCGCCGCGACGACGGCGAGGCGCGCGGGCGCCTTCCCGTCGTACCCCTCGAGGCTCGCGCGCGCGATCCGCGCGAGGCGTTCCGCGGCCTTCCCCGCGGCGGCGTCCCTCGCGAGCTCGCGCGCCTTCGCCGCGACCTCCGCGCCGCCCGCTCCGCAGACGACGACGAGCTCCCGGGCCGGCGCGTCGAGGCGCTCCGCGCGCGGCGCGGGCCCCGTGTACTCCTCGAGGGCGACGTGGAAGTTGGAGCCGCCGAAGCCGAAGGCGCTCACCGAGGCCCGGCGCGGGTGCTTCCCGTCGCGCACCCACGGTCGCGCCTTCGTGCTCAGGTAGAAGGGGCTCTCTTCGAGGCCGAGCTTCGGGTTCGGCGCGTCGACCTTGACCGTCGGCGGAAGCACGCCGTGGTGGAGCGCCATGACCGCCTTGAAAAGCCCCGCCGCGCCCGCCGCCGCCTTCGCGTGGCCGATCTGGCTCTTCACCGAGCCGAGCGCGCACCACTGCCGGTCCGCCCGTCCTGCCGCGTCGAAGACGAGGCGCAGCCCTTCGAACTCGGCGACGTCGCCCGCCTTCGTCCCGGTGCCGTGCGCCTCGACGAGCTCGACCGTCTCCGGCCCGTACCCCGCGAGCTCGTACGCGCGCGCGAGCGCCTTCGCCTGCCCGGCGGGCACGGGCGCGTAGACGCTCTTGCTGCGGCCGTCCGAGGAGGAGCCGACGCCGCGGATCACCGCGTAGATCCTGTCGCCGTCCCGCTCGGCGTCGGCGAGGCGCTTCAGCGCGACCATGCCGAGCCCCTCGCCGAGCATCGTGCCGTCGGCCCGGTCGCTGAAGGGGCGGCAGTCGCCGCTCGGCGAGAGCGCCGGGGTCTTCGAGAAGCAGAGGAACATGAAGATGTCGTTCAGCGTGTCGACGCCGCCCGAGATGACGAGGTCGCTGTGCCCGAGCTGCAGCTCGGCGACGGCCATCGAGAGGGCGCTCAGCGACGAGGCGCACGCCGCGTCGGTGACGCAGTTCGTGCCTCCGAGGTTCAGCCGGTTCGCGATCCGCCCCGCGACGACGTTCCCGAGGAGGCCCGGGAACGTCGCCTCCTGCCACGGGACGTAGTGGCTCGCGATCCTCTCGCAGATCGCGGTCACCTCGTCCTCCGGGAGGCCCGCCTCGCGGAGCGACTTCACCCACACCGGCCGCTGCAGCCGGCTCACCATCGAGGAGAGGAGCTCCTGCGCGCTCGTCACGCCGAGGATCACCGAGGTCCGCGAGCGGTCGGCCGTCTCGAACTGTCCGCGGAGGGCGTCCTCGAGGACCTTCTGCGCCACGACGAGCGCGAGGAGCTGCGAGGTGTCCGTCGCGGGGATCGTCGAGGGCGGGACGCCCCAGCCGAGCGCGTCGAAGTCGACCGGGTCGAGGAAGGCGCCCCTCTTCGCGTAGGTCTTGTCGGGCGCGGACGGGTCCGGGTCGTAGTAGTCCTCGACGAGCCAGTGGCCCGGCGGCACGTCGCGGATCAGGTCGGTGCCGGCGAGGATGTCCTTCCAGAATCCCGCGGCGTCGGCGGATCCGGGGAAGAGGGCGCTCACGCCGACGACGGCGACGGGCGTGCGGTTCGGCGAGGGGTCGTTCGTCATGCGGACCTCGGCAAGGGGTTCGGAGCCGCGGGAGGCGGCGTCAGTCGAGGGGTCGGGGACGGAAGTCGAACGCGGTGGGCGGGACCGCGAGGCCCGAGGCGCGGAGCTGCTGGGCGCGCGTCACCGCGGCGGCCCCTTCCATCAGGTTCCGGGCGACCTGGACGGCCGACCGCGCCTCGGGCTTCTCGAGGGAGCTCCCGCGCACCCAGGAGTTGAAGGCGCCCATCGCCGGGCCGCACCAGATCTGGTAGTCCGTCGCGCGGTCTCTCTCTCCCGCGACGGCCCAGCGGCTGGAGAGACCGAGGTAGGCACGGAAGACGAGCGCCATGAGGTGCCGCGGGTCGGCCTCCGCCTTCGCCACCTCGCGCGGGTCGCGCGCAGCCCAGAAGGCGCGCGTCGACTCCCACGCCTCGGCGAACGTCGCCCTGAGGAGCTGCGTCTCGACCTTCTCGCGCTCTTCTTTCGGGATGCTCTCGAGAGACGGGTACGCGCGGTAGAGCTCGTAGAGCTTCTTCGCCCGGACGGCGAACATCGTCCCCCTCCGGAGGACCTGCACCGTCACGCCGAGCTCGAACATGTCGGCGGCGGGCGCCATGATCACGTCGGCGATGCCCGCCTCGGCGAGGAGCCGTCGGCCGCTCTCGTGGAGCCCGCTCTCGACGCAGGCCTGGTTTACCGAGCCGGTCACGACGTACGAGGCGCCGAGGGAGAACGCCGCCGCGACCGACGAAGGGGTCCCGAGCCCGCCCCCCGCGCCGACCCGCACCGCGCGCCGATAGCCGCGCTCGGCGGCCACGCGGTCGCGCAGGCGCAGGATCGCCGGCAGGAGGGCCGTGAGCGGCCGGTTGTCGGTGTGGCCGCCGGAGTCGGCCTCGGCGGTGACGTCCTCCGCGAGGGGCAGCTCCGCCGCGAGGCGCGCCTCTTCCGTCGTCAGCTGGCCGCGCGAGACGAGCGTCCGCAGCAGCTCGGCCGGTGGAGGCTCGAGGAAGCGGACCGCCACCTCCTCGCGCGAGATCTTCGCGAAGAGGTGGTTCCTCCTCCGGATCCTCCCTTCGGGGTCCGTCGTCAGGCCCGTGGCGGCCCAGCGGACGACGGCGGGCGTCAGGGCCATGTAGGCCGAGGCCTCCACGCGCGCCACGCCCTCGCGGAGGTAGAGGTCGACGAGGGCCTCCTCGAGCGCGGGCTCGTTCGGGCTGTGAATCAGGTTCACGCCCCAGGGGAGGCTCGCGTCGCCGAGCTCCGCCTTCAGCTCGCGAAGGGCGGCCTCGACGCGGGCGGGCGAGAGGCCCGCCGCCCCGAAGAAGCCGAGGCACCCCGCGCGCGCCATCTCCGCGACGAGCCGCACCGAGGCGATCCCGTTCGCCATGGAGCCGGTCACGTAGGGGAAGCGGGTCCCGTGGGCCTCGCCGAACGTCCGGTCCCCGAGCCACTCCGGGTAGAGGGGCGGCAGGGAGGCGAGGTGCTCGTAGCTCCCGGAGGCCGAAGTGCTCGCGCCCGCCGGCGTCAGATCGCCCCCGAGGCCGAGCCCGAGCCTACCCGCGTCGTCGCGGACGACGTGGGCCGTGGACCGGACCTCCTCGAGAGCCTCGGCGATCTCGGCCGGCGTGAATGCCGGCCGGCGGCCGTCCGGCCGCCAGCGGGTCGAAGAAGCGGATGCGCTCGTCATGCGCGGACCGATCTAAAATGGCACTGGGTGGCGTTTTGCACTGAGGCGCAGTTATATCCTTCCCGCCGTGAAATCGCCAAGGCCTCTCCGGGAGAAGAAGAAGGAGGCCACCCGACGCGTCCTGCTCGAGGTCGGGAACCGCCTCTTCCACCGGAAAGGGTTCGAGGCGACGACGATCGAGGAGATCTGCGAGGCGGCAGGAATCAGCCGGAGGACGTTCTTCCGCTACTTCCCGAGCAAGGAGGCGCTCGTCTTCCCGCACCGCGCCGAGCGCCTCGAACGCTTCGTGGCGTTCCTCGCGAGCGCCCCGCCCGAGGAGCGGCCGATCGCGACGCTCCGCCGCACCG
Source organism: Thermoanaerobaculia bacterium (assembly GCA_039812785.1). Taxonomy (GTDB): domain Bacteria; phylum Acidobacteriota; class Thermoanaerobaculia; order UBA5066; family UBA5066; genus UBA5066. The sequence goes on from JBDIBE010000232.1 coordinate 5,296, forward strand.
CGGCCGTCTTCGCCCGCGAGTACATGGAGCACCGCGACCAGCTCGTGGCGCAGCAGAAGCTGATCCACGCCTCGCCCGCCCTCCTCGCCCGCGAGCGGGAGATCGACCGGGACTGGGAGGCCGCGATGTCGCGCGTGTTCCGCGAGCGCGCCGGCCCGGGCCACGCCTCGGAGCTCCGGGCGCGCGTCCTGGCGGGCGCGGCCATCGGCGTCATCCGGGCCACGATGCGCCACTGGTTCGGCACCGGCGGCCGGGAGGACCTCGCGCGCCTCGGCGAGGAGGCCCTCGCCTGCCTCGACCGCGGCT
>JBDIBE010000233.1:0-5582 GCA_039812785.1 Thermoanaerobaculia bacterium
CTCGGCGGCGGAGCGGGCGCGGCCGGGAGGGGCGAGGCCTCGACGACGGTCGCCGGCTCGCGCGCCGGCTCGACGCGCGCCGTCTGGAGCGCCCCCCGGAGCGCCTCGGCGAACTCGCCGCAGCTCGCGTACCGGGCGGAGGGGCCCTTGGCGAGAACCCGCTCGAAGACGGCGTCGACCGCCTCCGGCAGCGACGGCCGGAGCGAGGACGGCGGCGGCGCCGCGTGGGAGACGATGCGGATCATGATGACCGCCGGCGCCGCGTTCGGCCCCCACGGGAGCTGGCCCGTGAGCATCCTGTAGGCGAGGACGCCGAGGGAGAACTGGTCCGAGGCCGGCGTCAGCGCCTCTCCGCGCGACTGCTCCGGCGAGAGGTACATCGGCGTCCCCATGAGCGTCCCGGCCGCGGTGAGCCCCGAGCGGTCCGTCATGCTCTTGGCGAGCCCGAAGTCGGCGAGGACGATCCGGCCCGCCTGGTCGAAGAGGACGTTCACCGCCTTCAAATCCCGGTGGATGATCCCGCGCGCGTGCGCCGCGTCGAGCGCGGCGGCGAGGTCGGCGACCCAGCCGCAGGCCGTCTCGGGCGACGGCGGCTCCGGACCGTCGAGACGGGAGCCGAGCGTCCCTCCCGAGAGGAACGGCATCTCGATGTAGGCGACCCCCTCCTCGACGCCGAAGCCGTAGATCGGGAGGATGTGGGGGTGCTCGAGCTGCGCCGCGGTCCTCGCCTCGCGGCGGAAGCGCGCGTCGAACTCCGGGAGGCTCGAGATCGTCTCCTTGACGACCTTGATCGCGACCCGGCGCTCGAGCCCGACGTCGACGGCTTCCCAGACCTCCGCCATGCCGCCCTCGCCGATCTTCCGGACGAGTCGGCAGTTCCCCAGTCGGGCTCCTTCGGCAAGAGGCATCGGCGTTTCCTCGGGGCTGTCCCCGGTCTCCCGCGACGCGCGTCGCGAGCGCGGTGCCGTCAGTCGGCGAGGCTCACGGTGGCGCGCCACCCGCCCATGGCGACCTCGTCGCCGTGGAAGAGGCGCGCCCGCGTGACGACCTTCCCGTTCACCGTCGTGCCGTAGCGGCTCCCGACGTCCTCGAGCCAGTAGACGCCGCCCCCCTCCCGGACGATGCGGGCGTGCTGCCGCGAGACGCCGGGAAGGCGCACCACGACGTCGCTGTCGCGCGCGGCGCCGATCGTCAGGACCGGGCGGTCCAGCAGGTGGATCTCGCCCATGTTGTCGAGAAGGTGAGGGCCGGCGGCGCCTCGGGGTGACGGTTCCCGAACTTCCGCCGTCCTCGGTGGATGGGAGGTCATGAGAAAAGGATACCTGCGCCGGCGCTCCGGCGCATCAGGAAGTGCGCTCCCGAGCCGCCTCCGGACGCTCCCTCGGCGCTCCGGGGCGATGCGGCCCCGTTGACACCGTCGCGGGGCGGCCGGACGATTCCGGGCATGCCGATAGTCCCGCGGCTCCGCGCCGCAGCCGCGCGGCTGCTTCTTCTCGCCTGGGCCCCCTTCGCCCTCGACGGCTGCGTCTCCGTAGGGCTCTCCCGTTCGGCCCTCGAGAAGCCCGGGACGCCGACCGCCGAGCTCGACGTCTCGATCCACGAGACCACGGGCGACCGCGATTCCGGCATCCCGGTCACGCACCCCGTCCTCTCCGAGCTGATCCGGGTCGAGAAGGGGGCCCGGACCGTCGTCGCGCGGTCGATGGCTTCTTCCTGGGCCGTCGGGGAGCTCCCGCCCGGCGACTACGTCCTTCGCGCCGCGAAGAAGATCGACCCGGACGGGAACGTCGTCCCGCTGAAGGGGAAGGTCGAGAAGGAGCTCACGCTGAAGGCCGGGGAGCGCGTCCAGGCGAAGGTCGTCCTCGAGAAGGTCCCCGTCTTCTGGATCGTCCTCGCGGTGATCACCGTCGTCGTCCTCGTCATCCTCCTCATCGACCTCGGCAAGGAGGGGAAGCTCCCGCTCCCTCCCCCGCCGCCGCTCCCGCCCTCCTTCGTCGGGGTCGTCGTCGAGGTCCCGTTCCACGCCGGGGCCCCGTCCGCCCCGAACCCGGAGCCGGGCGTGGCCGACGTCTTCCCCGCGCCGGGCTCGGTCGTCGCCGCCCGGCGCGTCGCGGTGAGCTTCTTCGTGACGACGCCGATCGACGAGCGCTCCATCGAGAAGGGCGCCGTGCTCGCCGTCGGCTCGCTCTCCGGGGAGATCCCCGGGGCGATCGAGTGGATGCCGGAGGAGCGGCTCCTCCGCTTCGTCCCGTCGCAGGACTTCCGGAACGGCGAGACCGTGACCGTCACGCTCGACCTCGACAAGGTCGAGTCCGCCGGCGGGAAGAGCGGGAACGGACGCGCTTCGACGAGCTTCCGCGTCCCCTGAGCCTCAGGGCGCCGCGGCCCGCCGCGCCGCCTCGTCCGGCGGCGCCTCGCCGACCGCCTCGAGCGCGCTCCTCCTTCCGGCGCGGAGGAGGAAGGCCGCCAGGAGCGCGAGCATCAGGCCGAGGAACGCCTGCGACGCGAGGAACGCGACGGGCTTGAGGACCGCGAAGCCGGGGTGGACGAACCTCACGAGCCAGCCCGAGGCCTCGGAGAGGAACGCCGCCGCGAACGTCCCGACGACGAAGGCGGCCTTGAGCCGCCGGGGCGCCGGCACGAAGACGTAGAGGTGCGTCAGGACGAGGAGCACCATCGCCATCATGGCGAAGTGCCCGTGAGAGGCCTCGACCATCGACCCGAACGTCCTCGCCTCCTGGAACGTCTCCTCCGAGCCGCGGTAGTACGTCACGACGCTCGCGGGCGTCATCCCCATCCGCGAGAAGTACATCCCGAAGTTCGAGGCCCAGAGCGCCGCGAGGAAGACGAACGTCCCCCAGAGCGTGAGCCGGGTGAGGGGGTTCTTCTGGAAGCCGCCCTGCTCCATGTACCTCATGCGCACCTCACCGCGACGGCGCCCCCGGCGCCGGAAGGACCGCGTGGAGCGCGAGGACGCGGCGGACGGCGGCCGCGATCGCGCGCGTCGTGAGCGTCGCCCCCGAGACGTGGGCGAGCGCGCGGCCGACGAAGAGCTCGTCCCCGGCCTTCTTCCCTTCGATCCGCTCGAGCCACCGCTCGCGCGGCAGGTAGTCCTGAGGCTCGCCGAAGGCGAGGACGTCCACGCTCCGCACGCTCCCGTCGGGCGCGACGACGACCAGGAGCACCTCCTTCGCCGTCCGCACGACGTGCGCGTCGAAGTAGGCCGTGCCGAGGAGCGCGCCGTCGGGCCCGAGGGCCGCGTAGCGCGTCACGACGGCCGACTCGATCGGCGCCCGGGCGGCCTTCTGCGCCGCCTCGACCTCTGCCGGGGAGAGGAAGTCCGTCCGCCGCTCGACGCGGGCCGGCGCGGGGAACACGCGCGCCAGGGCATGCTCCTGCGTCTCGAAGACGGCGCCGCCCGCCGCGCCGGGAAGGAGCGCGGAAAGGGCGAAGAGGGCCGCGGCCCGCCGGGAACGGCGGGCCGCGGGGCTCACCCCGGGATCAGAAGAGATAGGCGAGGGCGACATTCCACTGGGGGACGCCGGTCCCGGCGGCGTTGCTGTAGTCCTGCCAGTCGGCCTTCACGGCGAGCTGCGGGATCGGCTTGAAGTCGACGCCGACGGTCCACGCCTTCCGGTCGTTCGCGCCGTCGCGGCCCCAGCCGTCGGGCACGTCCTTCTGCGTGTCGGTCCTCTCGTAGCGGACGAACGGCGTCAGCGCCATCGTCGAGCCGGGCGAGAGGAGCGAGAGGACCTCGTACCCCGCCGAGAGGTACCACCCCTCCTGCCGCTCGCCGATCGAAGCGTTCCCCGCAAGGCCGAGCGCGCGGTTCAGCTGCGCCGTGTCGTCGACGTCGACCCGCGCCCAGACTCCGCGCAGCCAGAGGCCGTGGAATCGCCAGTCGGCGTGGAGGTCGAACGTCGTCGTCCGCGCGCCGAACGCGGTGCCGCCGGCGGTCAGGTCCTTCGCGGAGTCGCCCGTGAAGAACGAGGCGCCGAGGAGGAGGCCCGGCACCGAGACGAGGTCGACCCGGCCCGCCAGCGCGAGGTTGTCGGCCGCCGCCTTCGCGCCGCTCTGCCGGCCGCCGCGGATGCCGTTCGCGGCCGAGAAGCCCGTCGCGTCGAGGCTCTCGGTGAGGTAGAGCTTGTACGCGATCGGCCCGGCCTCGCCGAAGGCGCCGATGCCGTTCGCCCTCCACGTGGACGGGAGGATCCGGCTCTCGGTGTCGGGCCGGCGGGCCCCGAGGTACGTCGTCGGCTCGTGCATCTCGTTGACGAGGCCGACGGGCACGAGGACGAGCCCCGCGCGGAGGTTCAGCTGCCTGAGGAGGAGGGCGTCGAGCGTCGCGAACTCGACCGAGACCTCGCCCCCCTCTCCGGTCGAGGCGTGCTCGTACTCGATCTCCGTGTTCAGTACGAACGTCCGGTCGAACTTCCAGCCGAGGTAGACGACGGCCCGCAGGTAGTCCCACTCGTTCGTCTTCCCCGACGGCGCGCCGTCCTCGCGGGTCGCGTCGAAGTTCTGGTAGAGCGACTCTCCGTACCCGCCGATCGAGAGGCCCGACGACTTCGAGTAGACCTTCGAGGCGGCGGGGCCGAGGCCCCACTGGCCGGTCTTCCCCGCGGGCGGGGCCGGGTCGGCCGTGTCGCCGAGCTTCTTCTCCTCGAGCTCGCGCGCGAGGACCTCGATCCTGCGGGCGAGCTCCTCGTTCGAGGGCCCGGCCGTCTCGGCCGGCGGCGGGGCCGGCTTCGGCTCGTCGGAGCGGGCAGGGCCCGCGAGAAGGGACAGGGCGCACACCGGGAGCGCGAGACGCGCTCTCCACGTCGGGATCATCGAAAGCTCCTTCTGCGTGGCCTCAGGGAACGGGAACGGCGGCGGCCACGTCGCGCGCCGGCGGCACGAGCCGCTGGAAGGGACGTTCGGCGAGCGTCTCGCACCGGCCTCCGGCTCCCGGGAGCGCGAAGGCGACGGCCCCCGCGCGCCGGACGGGCGCGCCGGGGTCGGAGCGGCGGAAGCCGGCGGGCCCTTCGACGGCCCAGGCCGTCGAGAGGGCGTCGGCGAGCGCGCCGCGCGGAGCGAGGACGGAGACCGATCCGTCGAAGGGGACGAGCTCGCCCGTCCTCGGGTCCAGGAGATGCCCCGCCCCCTTCCCGTCGACGATCCGCACGCGTTCGGCGTTCGACGAGGTCGAGAGCGAGGCGTCCCGGAGCGGGACGGACAGGAGAGGGTCGCCCGGGCCGGCCGGGCCGAGGACGATCGCCTCGCGGGCGGGCTTGCCGGGAGGCGGGCCGATCGCGAGGAGCTGCCCGCCGAAGTTGAGCAGCGCGTCTTCGACGCCCCGGGCCCGGAGCGCCGTCGCCGCGCGGTCGAGAGCGAATCCCTTCGCGATGCCGTCGAGGTCGAGCGTCACGCCCGGGTCGAGACGGAGCGTGCGCGTCGCGCGGTCGTACCGCACCCCCGCAGGGCGCGCCGCGGCGGCGGCGCGCGCCCGCTCGGCCGCTCCCGGCGTCCGCCCTTCTCCGCGGAGGTCCCAGGCCGCGACGAGGCCGCCGACGGCCGGCGAGAACGCGCCTCCAGAGAGG
>JBDIBE010000234.1:0-5579 GCA_039812785.1 Thermoanaerobaculia bacterium
GCAGGCCGCGCCGCGCCTCCGCGGCGTCGGGCCCGGCGGCGCCCCGCGGGGGCACCTCGACCCGGACGGACATGCCGGGCCGAAGGCCCGAGAGCTCGCCCCCCGTGACGTCCACGACGACGCGGAAGGCCATCCGCTGCGAGAGGCGGCTGACGGGCTGCGCGACCTGCGTCACCGAGGCGATGCGCGCCGGGAGGCGGCGGTCGGGGAAGGTGTCGGGGACGACGGCGGCGGCCTCGCCGGCGCGGACCCGGCCGTCGTCGACGTCGAAGAGGAGGGCGTCGACGCGGAGCGCGGAGAGGTCGGGGATCCGGCCGATCGGCATGCCGGGCCAGACCGTGTCGCCCGCGAGGACCTTCCGCTGCCTCTCCCTGGGGTTCTCGGCGACGACGAAGACGCCGTCCTTCGGGGCGCGCAGCGTGAGGGCGGCGACCGCGGCCGCCAGCTTGTCCCGCTCGTCCCGGGCGCGCTCGAGGGCGATCCGCTGCACGGCGCGCTGGGCCTCGGCGGAACGCAGGCCCGCGGCGAGGTCCTCCTGGGCCTTGGCGAGCTCGGTCCGGGCCCGGCTCAGGGCGAGCTGCATCTCCTCGTGCTCGCGGCGGGAGCGGAGCTCGGCGGGAACGTCGGCGTCGATGAGCGCCTTGTCGAGGTCGGCCCTGCGGGCGGCCACGGCCTGCTCGCGCGCGAGCGCGGCTCCCGCGAGCTCGGCCTCGAGCGAGAGGAGCGACGTCTCCGTCTCGGTGACGAGGATCCTCTTCTGCTCGAGCTCGGCGGCGAGGCTCGACGAATCGAACTCGGCGAGCGGGTCGCCCGCCTTCACCGTCGCGCCGTCCTCGGCGAGGGATCGGAGCTGCAGGGCCCAGAGAGGCGTCTCCGGGACGAAGAGCTCGATCGAGGCCGCCGCGGCGATCTCTCCCGTCAGGAGGAGGCGCTCGCCCGCCGCGGGAGCGCCGGCCGGGGACGCCGGGCCGGGGCCCGGGGCCGCCCGCGTCTCCCGGCAGCCCGGAAAAACGCTCGCGGCGGCCAGCAGGAGAGCCGCCGCGGGCGCGAGGCGGGAGTGCGAGCCCCGTTTCATTCCCCGCGTCCTTTTACGGAAGGGGGGGCCGGAGCGTTGCGCGGCTCCGGTAGGATCGGGCGATGAAGACGCGCGCCGCCGGGATTCTCCTCCACCCGACGTCCCTGCCCGGTCGCTACGGGATCGGCGACCTCGGCCCGGAGTGCGACGCGTTCCTCGACTGGGCCGCCTCCGCGGGGCAGACCGTCTGGCAGGTGCTGCCGCTCGGCCCGACCGGCTTCGGGAACTCGCCCTACGGGACGCTCTCGGCGTTCGCGGGCAGCCCGCTCCTCCTCTCTCCCGACCTCCTCGCCGCCGACGGCCTCCTGCCCGGCGGGACGCTCGCGGACGCGCCGGCCTTCCCGGAGCACCACGTCGACTTCGAGAGGGTCATCGCCTGGAAGGACGCGGTCCTGCACGAGGCGTGGCGGCGCTTCCGGTCCGGCGGCCCGGCGGAGCTGCGCGCCGAGCTGCAGGGCTTCGCCGAGGCGCACACGCAGCAGTACTGGCTCCCGGACTGGGCCCTCTTCATGGCGCTGAAGAAGCGCTACGGCGGGGCGGCCTTCCGCGAGTGGCCCGAGGAGCTCCGGCGGCGGAAGCCGGAGGCGCTCGCGCGGGCCGAGCGGGAGCTCGCCGACGACGTCGCGTGGCACGTCTTCCTGCAGTTCCTCTTCTTCCGCCAGTGGGACCGAGTCAAGGAGGGGGCGCACGCGCGCGGGATCCGGATCCTCGGCGACATCCCGATCTACGTCTCGCCCGACAGCGCCGACGTCTGGTCGCACCCGGAGATCTTCGAGCTCGACGGGGCCGGCGACCCCGTTCGCGTGGCCGGCGTGCCTCCCGACTACTTCAGCGAGACGGGCCAGCTCTGGGGGAACCCGCTCTACCGCTGGGACGCCCTCGAGGCCGACGGCTTCCGCTGGTGGGTCGAGCGCGTCCGCGCGAACCTCCGGACGACGGAGCTCCTCCGCCTCGACCACTTCCGCGGCTTCGCCGGCTACTGGGCCGTGCCCGCCGGGGCGGAGACGGCGACCTCCGGGGAGTGGGCGCCGGGGCCGGGGAGGAAGCTCTTCGACGCCCTCGCGGCCGAGCTCGGCGAGCTCGACCTCGTCGCGGAGGACCTCGGCGAGATCACGCCCGACGTCACGGAGCTCGTCGAGTCGCTCGGCCTGCCGGGGATGAAGATCCTCCAGTTCGCCTGGACGGGCGACGACCAGGACTACCAGCCTCACAACCACGTCCCGAACGGCGTCGTCTACACGGGGACGCACGACAACGACACGACCCGCGGCTGGTGGGACAAGGCCCCGGACGGCGAGCGGCAGCGCGTCCGCGCCTACCTCGGCGGCGACGGGACCGACCCGATCGGGATCCTCGTCCGCGCGGCCTACGCCTCGGTCGCGCGCCTCGCGATCCTCCCCGTCCAGGACGTCTTCGGCCTCGGAAGCGAGGCGCGGATGAACACGCCGGGGCAGGGGGCGGACAACTGGGGCTGGCGGGCGCGGAAGTGGGACTTCAACGGCGAGCGCGCCGCCTGGCTGCGGAGCCTCGCGGCCCTGACGGGGCGCTTCCGGGCCGCGGAGGAGCCGTCGCAGGAGAGCGGGAACGGCGGCTGACGCCGCGCTCACTCCTCGCCGTTCGGGCCGTCCTGCTTCGGGTCCCGGGACGGCTCGGCCGATCCGGCCGGCTCTTCCATCTCCCTCCGCACGCGCGAGCGGGCGTTGCGGTCCTTCCGCATCGTCAGGCGGAAGTGCTCGACGGCGCGCTCGGGTGCGACGCCGTCGCCGAACCGCATCCGGAGCTCGTGGAGGTGCCGCGCCGTGAAGAGGTAGAGGTCGGAGTCCGTCCGCCGCGGGAAGTCCTCCATGACGCCGCTCGTGCGGATCGTCTCCGTCATCGGGCGGTAGAGCGTCTCGTACCAGGAGCGGACCGCCTCCTCCCAGGAGACGTCGCGCGAGAGCTCGAGCCCCATGAAGTAGCGCCGGACGGCGACGTGCTCGAGCATCTCGGCGTAGTCGCCCGGGTGCGTCACGCGGAACTCGTCGGGCGAGGAGGGGACGAGCCCCGTCGTCTCGAGGAAGTCGGCGAGCCCTTCCTTCTGGAGGACGTCCTCGAGCGCGTCGCCGGGGCCGAGCGGGACGGGAGTGAGGAACTCCAGGACGTGCGCCTCGATCGTCGGCGCGCCGAGGGAGCGCGCGACGGAAATCCGGTGGTGCCCGTCGACGGCGAAGTAGGCGTCGCCGACGAGGTAGAGCTCGACGACGGGGAAGCCCGCGGCGCCCTCGGCGAGGTCCTTCACGTCCTCCCACCTCTCGCGGAGCGCCTCGGAGCGCGGGAGGAAGGCCCGGTTGAACTCGCCGCGCCGTCCGAACGTCCCGACGATCTGCGCGAGCGGCACGTCGCGCGTGCCGCGGTCGACGACCCGCCGGAGCTTCAGCCGGTCGCGGACCTCCTCGAAGAGGAGGAGGTCGCGCGGGCGCTGCCGCACGACGGCGAGGAGGTCGGTCATGACGGCGCCGAGGCGGGCCGCGTCGAAGCCGCTCACCGGGGGCCTCGTCCGATATCCTCCCCCCGGGCCGCGGCCCGGAGGACAGCATGCGCCCCTTCCGCCTCTTCCTCGCCTTCACCATGGCCCTCGCCGCGCTCACCTGCGGGAGCTCCTCGCCGGCCGAGCGGGCGGTCGTCCCGATCCCGCCGCGCCCGGCCAGCTCCGGATGGGCGAACGAGTGGGCGCGGGGCGCCGTCTTCTACGAGGTCTTCGTCCGGAGCTTCCAGGACTCCGACGGCGACGGGAAGGGGGACCTCGCGGGCCTCGTCTCGCGCCTCGACTACCTGAACGACGGCAGGCCCGAGACGACGAACGACCTCGGGGTCGACGCCCTCTGGCTCATGCCGGTCTTCAGGTCCCCGAGCTACCACGGCTACGACACCACCGACTACGAGACGATCAACCCGGACTATGGCACGAACGTCGGTTTCCAGAAGCTCCTCGAGGAGGCGCACCGGCGCGGGATCCGGGTCATCGTCGACCTCGTCGTGAACCACAGCGGCTCGGGACACCCCTGGTTCGTCTCCTCCGCCTCGTCCCCGTCGTCGCCCTACCGCGACTGGTACGTCTGGAACCCGACCGACCCGGGCTGGAAGCAGCCGTGGGGAGGCAACACCGGGACGTGGCACGGGAGCGGCGACGCGTACTACTACGGCGTCTTCTGGAGCGGCATGCCCGACCTCAACTGGCGGACGCCGGCGCTCCGCGAAGAGGTCAAGAGGATCGCGGGGCTCTGGCTCGCGCGCGGCGTCGACGGCTTCCGCCTCGACGCGACGCGCTACCTCGTCGAGAACGGCGCCGGCGGCGGCCAGCAGGACACCCCTGAGACGCACGCGGCGCTGAAGGAGTTCGCGGCCCACGTGAGGCGCGCGAAGCGCGACGCGTTCCTCGTCGGCGAGAACTGGGCGGACACGGGGGTCATCGCGACGTACTACGGGTCGAGGGACGTGCCGGGCGGCGACGAGCTCCCCGCGAGCTTCGACTTCCCGCTCTCCGACCGGATCCTCCGCGCCGTCTCCGAGGGGAACGGGGCGCTCGTCGCGTCGAAGCTCGACGAGGTCGCGAAGGCCTACCCGGCGGGCGCGATCGACGCGCCGTTCCTGACGAACCACGACCAGGTCCGCCTCGCGACGCAGCTCGGGAAGAACGCGGGCCGCCTGAAGAACGCCGCGGCGGTCCTCCTCACGGTGCCGGGGACGCCGTTCCTCTACTACGGGGAGGAGCTCGGGATCCAGAACGGGACGACCGGGGGCGACGAGTCGAAGCGGACGCCGATGCCGTGGGACGGCACGTCGTCCGGCGGGTTCACGACCGGGACGCCGTGGTTCCCCTACGCGCCGGGGCGGGAGACGGCGAACGTGGCCGCGCAGACCGGCGACCCCGCCTCGCTCCTCTCGCGCTACCGGAGCCTCATCCGCGTCCGGAAGGAGGCTCCCGCCCTCGCGAAAGGCGACCTCGTCCTCCTCTCACCGACGAGCGGGGTCACGCCCTTCCTCGCGTTTCTCCGGACGACGGCGAAGGAGACGGTCCTCGTCGTCCACAACCTCTCCGACGCCTTCGTCTCCGCGGGGCCGTTCGCCGTGAGCGGGACCTCGTACGAGCGCCTCTTCGCCGACACGGGCGCGGCGGACCCGGGCGGCGCGCCGGGCGCGGTGCGCGTCTCGATGCCGGGTCGGGCGACGGGGATCTGGCGGGTTCGGTGAGCCGGGGCGCTCGCGACCCCTGGCTCCGTCTCGTCGCGGCCCTCGCGCTCGCACTGCCTCTTCTCGTCCTGCACCGGACGTTCCTCCGCCCGGCGACGCACCTCGTCGCGGCCCGCCCCGACGCGAACCCCCTCGACGACCCGACGACCAACGCGACGGCGATGGCGCGCGCCTGGGCGCGCTTCGACCGGGCAGACTTCTCGGCGCGCGACGACCGGGTCTTCGCGCCGGCCCCGAACGCGATCGCCCTGGGCGAGACCTACCCCCTGCCGTC
>JBDIBE010000235.1:0-5571 GCA_039812785.1 Thermoanaerobaculia bacterium
GCTGCCCCGGTCGACCGAAGCGTCCATCATCTCGGCCTTCTCGTAGAGGCCGTCGATGACGTTCCGGTACTTCTCGGCGACGACGCGCCGCTTGACCTTGAGGGTCGGCGTCAGCTCGCCTCCCTCGATCGTGAAGTCGGTCGTCAGGAGGGCGAAGTCCTTGATCCGCTTCTCCGACGGCTCGTCGCCGTTGACGATGTCGATCGCCTGCTGGAAGAGGGCGCGCACCTTCGGGCTCCGGATCAGCTCCTGGTGGCTCCGGAACTCGACGTTGTTCGCCGACGCCCACGCCTCGAGGCGCTCGAAGTTCGGGACGAGGAGGGCCGACAGGAACTTCCGCCTGTCGCCGATCAGCACCGCGCTCGCCACGTAGCGGATGTGCTTCAGGGCGTCCTCGATCGGCGCCGGCGCGATGTTCTTGCCGTACGCGTTGATGATGAGCTCCTTCTTCCGGTCGGTGATGGTCAGGAACCCCTCGCGGTCGATGACGCCGATGTCGCCCGTCTGGAACCAGCCGTCGGCCGTGAAGACCTTCTTCGTCTCCTCCGGCTTGTTCCAGTAGCCGCGCATGATGTTCGGGCCCTTCGCGAGCACCTCGCCGTCCTCGCTGATCCGGATCGTCACGCCCGGGATCGCCTTTCCGACCGACCCGAGCTTCCAGGCGTCGGGCCGGTTGCAGGTGAGGACGGGGCTCGTCTCCGTGAGCCCGTACCCTTCGTAGACCTCGACGCCGGCGCCCCAGAAGAACTCGGCGACGTCCTTGGAGAGCGGCGCGCCGCCGGAGAGGCAGAACTGGAACCTCCCGCCGAGGCGCGCCTTGATCTTCGAGAAGACGAGCCTGTCCGCGATCCGGTACTTGAACGCGAGGCCGCCGGGGACGGGCCGCCGCCGCTCGAGGAGCGCGAGCCTCTCCTTGCCGACCTGCACGGCCCAGCGGAAGATCTTCTGCTTCGTCGGCGACTGGTCCTCGAGGTTCTGGAAGATCCGGGCGTGGATCTTGTCGTAGACGCGGGGCACCGACGCGAAGCAGTGCGGCCGCACCTCCCCGAAGTTGTCTGCGAGCTTCTCGATCGACTCCGCGTAGGTGATCGTGGCGGCGCGGGAGAAGAAGACGTAGTCGATCATCCGCTCGAAGACGTGGGCGAGCGGGAGGAACGACAGGCCGATCGTCCCGGCGTTCACGTCGAAGAACGTCGAGCAGGTCATGACGTTCGAGACGAAGTTCCCGTGGGAGAGGACGCCGCCCTTCGGCTCGCCCGTCGTCCCCGACGTGTAGATGAGCGTGGCGTGGTTCTCGGGCGTGACGTTCGCGACCCGCTCGTCCCAGGCGGAGGGCTGGGCCTTCAGCGCCTCCTCCCCGCGCCTCACGACCTCGGCGAACGAGAGGACCCCCTCGGCGTTCGGGACCTTCCCCTCGACGACGACGACGTGGGTGAGGGAGGCGCAGCGCGCGCGCACCTCCATGACCTTCGCGAGCTCCTTCTCGTTGGAGACGACGATCACCTTCGCGGTGCAGTCCTTGATGATGTACTCGACCTGGGGCGCGAGGTACGTCGTGTAGATCGGCACCGTGATTCCGCCGATGCCGAGCGTCGCGAAGTCGGTCATCGGCCACTCGGGCCGGTTCTCCGACAGGATCGCGACCCGGTCGTCGTGGTCGACGCCGAGCGTGGTCAGGCCGATCCCGAACGCCTTCGTCTTCCGCCCGAACTCGGCCGCCGAGACCGGCGTCCACGCGCCGTTCACCTTCGAGACGAGGAGGTCCGGCTTCCCGCTCCGGACCGCGAACTGGAAATAGTCGAGGAGAATACGCGCCGGCAAAGCGTCCATCAGGGTCTACCTCCGCGGGCGAATTATCGGCACAACCGCCGCCGCCCGTCGAATGCGTAAACGCGAAGGGCAGGCGCGGGGGCCGCCCGGGGGGCCTCTCAGAGCGGGTGGAGCGTGATCGAGAGGATGTCCCGGCACCCCTCGGCGACCCGCGCGAGGAGGCTCCGCGTCGGCTCCGTGTCGAGCTGGATCCGGGCGCTCGCCGCCTCGGCCCCCTCGAAGACGACGTTCTCCGTCTTCTGGACGTTGATCCCCGCCTCGCGGAGGGCGCCGAAGACGTGCGCGAGGACCCCGACCCGGTCGCGGTGCCGCACCGTCAGGAGCCAGCGCGCGGGCGAGCGCTCGCAGAGGTTCACCGCGTTCGGCACGTCGCCGCTCGACTTGAACGCGGCGACGATCCTCACGACCTCGGCGGCGATCGCGTTCTGCGCCTGCTCCGTCGAGGCGCCGACGTGGTGCGTCCCGACGACCCCCGGCATGCGGCCCACCTCGTCCTCGAACGCCCCCGTCCCCCCGGCGGGCTCGTGCTCGAAGACGTCGAGCCCGGCGCGGATCCCCTTCGTCTCGATCGCCGCCTTCAGCGCGGCGGCGTTCACGACCTCGCCGCGGCTCGTGTTCACGAAGAGCGCGCCGGGGCGCACCGCGTCGAAGAAGGCTCCGCCGAGGAGGCCGCGCGTGTCGCGCGTCAGGGCGAGGTGGACCGAGACGACGTCGGAGCGCGAGGCGAGCGCGGCCGGGCTCGCGGCGCGCTCGACCCCTTCCTCCTCGGCCCGCGCCGCCGTGAGGGAAGGGCTCCACGCGACGACGCCCATGCCGAAGGCGCGGCCCCGCGCCGCCACCTCGCGGCCGATCGCGCCGTAGCCGACGATGCCGAGGGTCCGCCCGGCGAGGCCGCGCGCCCTTCCGAACTCCGCCTTGTTCCAGAGCCCCGCCTTCAGGTCGGCCGTCTGCTCCGGGATCCGGCGGTCGAGCGCGAGGATCAGCCCCCACGCGAGCTCGGCGACGGCGACGGCGTTCTTCCCGGGGCAGTTCGAGACGGAGATCGCCCGGGCCGAGGCCCCGGCGACGTCGATCGTGTTCACCCCCGCCCCCGCCCGGACGACGAGCGAGAGGGAGCGCGCCTGGTCCATCTCGGCCGCCGTCACCTTCGTCGACCTCACGACGAGGACGTCCGCGGCCGTGTCGCGAAGCCGCCAGCCGAGCGCCTCGCCCTCGAGCTTCGGCTCGTAGTAGACCTCGCAGCCGAGGGCCCGCAGGCCCTCGAGCCCCGTCTCCTCGAACTTGTCGGCGACCAAGACGCGCATCGGAGACCTCCCGCGCCCCCTTCGAAGCGGCGATTCTCCCGGGCCCGCGGGTCCGCGGGCCCGGAGGCTCAGAACCTGTGGACGAAGAGCCCCGACCGGAGCTTCGGCTCGAACCAGGTCGACTTCGGCGGCATCGTCTCGCCCGCGTCGGCGATCGCCATCAGCTCGGCGATCGTCGTCGGGAACATCGAGAAGGCGACCGCGCACTCCCCCGAGCCGACCCTCTTCTCGAGCTCGGCCGTGCCGCGGATCCCGCCGACGAAGTCGATCCGCTTGTCGGTTCGAGGGTCCTGGATCCCGAGGACGGGAGCGAGGAGCCTCTCCTGCAGGACCGACACGTCGAGCGACCGGATCGGGTCGGCGGCCGGGACCGGCTCCCTCGGGACGAGCGCGTGCCACCTCCCGTCGAGGAACATCCGGAACTCCCCCTTGGCGGAGGGCTCGGGCGAGGCGCCCTCCGTCACCGTGAAGGCCTTCCCGACCTCGGCGAGGAGCTGCCCGGGCGTGAGGCCCCTGAGGTCCCTCACGAGGCGGTTGTACGGGAGGATCCGGAGCTCGCGGTCCGGGAAGATCGCCGCCGGGAACCACTGGACCGGGTGGTCGGGGCCGACGCCCGCGCTCCCGGCCAGGGCCGCGCGGGCGCGCGAGGCGGAGGCCGAGCGGTGGTGGCCGTCGGCGACGTAGAGGAACGGGATCGCCGCGAAGGCGTCGACGAAGAAGGCCTCGTCGGCGGCCGGGACGACCCAGAGCGCGTGGCGGACCCCGTCGGCCGCCTCGAAGTCGATCTCGGGCGGGGCGGAGGTGACCCGCGCGACGCGCGCGTCGATCGCGGCGTCGGCGCGATAGGTCAGGAAGACCGGCTCGGCGTGGGCCGACTGGACGAGGAGGTGCTTCGTCCGGTCGTCCTCCTTGTCCTTCCGGGTCTTCTCGTGCTTCTTGATGACGTCGGCGTCGTAGTCGTCGACGGCGCACGCGGCGACGAGGCCGTCCTGGCTCGCGCCGCGCCACGTCTGGCGGTAGACGAGGAGGCGCGGCGTCGCGTCGGGGACGAGCGTCCCGTCGGCCTCGAACCGGTCGAGGTTCTCGCGCCCCTTCGCGTAGACCGCGTCGGAGTAGAGGGCCGTCCCCTCGGGGAGGTCGATCTCGGGGCGGCAGACGTGGAGGAAGGAGGACGGGTTCCCCTCGGCGAGGAGGCGGGCCTCCTTCGTGTCGATGACGTCGTACGGGACGGAGGCGACCTCCCGGGCCCGGGAGGGGGTGGGGCGGGAAGACGGGAAAGGTCGGATGGCGGCCATTGCGGCGAGGAGCTTAGCAGGCGGAAAGCCGCTCTCCGCCCCCGCGCAGAGCCTCTCCGCCGCTCAGCCGTAGAGCCGTGCGGCGGCTGCGGCGAAGGCGGCGTTCGCGACGGCGAGGAAGATCGCGAGGGCCGCGAGAAGGAGCCGCCGGGCCCCGTCCGACCGCCTCTCGAGGAGGTCGTCGGCGGCGACCGCGAGCCACGGGAGCCAGTTCCAGGCGTACCAGCCTCCGAGCCCCCCCCAGGCCCCGAAGAGGCGGCGGTTCCCGACGGCGAGGACCGCGAAGCCGGCCGCCGCGACCGCGAACGCCGCGAGGTGCGGGAGGAGGCGCCGGGCCGGCGCGGCGGGCTTCAGGAGCGCCGCCGCGAGGAGGAACAGTGCGAAGTAGGCGGCGACGAGCGCGACCGGCGCGCGGAAGAAGCTCCATCCGCCGATCCAGAAGGTCGTCTTGGCGAAGGTGTAGAGGCTCCGGGCGAAGCCGAGCCCCGACTCTCCGAGGCTCTCCCCGAGGGCCCCGGCCGTCCGGTTCAGCTCGTAGGTGCCGCCCCAGGCCCATCCGCGGAGCGCCTGCACCGGCACGACGAGGGCCGAGGCGGCGGCCGAGAGGAGCGCGAGGCGCCAGGCCCGGCGCCGCGCGAGCCCGACGACGGCGAACGCCGCGACGGGAAGGAACGTCAGCTTCACGAGGGGGCCTGCGGCCAGGAGGAGCGGCAGCAGGCGGCCGGGCTCGTCGCGGTCGAGCCGCTCGACGGCGGCCGCCGCGAGGAGGAAGACGAGGGCGTCGTTCGAGGCGCGCGCGAACGACTCGGCGCCGGCCGGGAGGAGGAGGACGGCGGAGACGACGGCGAGGAGCCCCGCCCCCCGCCGCTCCGCGAGCTTCCGAATCGGCCCCAGGAGGGCGAGCGCGACCGCGAGGACGGAGGCGCACCGGAGGGCGAGGAGGCGGGCCTCCGGGGAGGCGCCGAAAGAGACGACCGGCCGGAGGAGCCACCCCGAAAGGACGTACCAGAGCGGAGGCTGGTGCGTCTCGTAGTTGGGGTAGGCGCCCGCCGCGGGACGCGACGTCGCCTCGCGGAACGCGCCGAAGAGGGCGCCTGAGCCGTCGAACGGCGGACAGCCGAACGCCCGGGCCATGTCGCCCC
>JBDIBE010000236.1:0-5564 GCA_039812785.1 Thermoanaerobaculia bacterium
GTAGAGGCGCCCCGCGTCGCGGGCCTCGCGCGAGTCGCGGTCGGCCGTGACGAGGAAGAAGGCCGAGAGGGCCATCACCTCCCACGAGGCGAGGAAGAGGAGGATGTTCCGCGCCACGAGCACGCCGGCGATCGCCGCCGTCGCGAGGCCGTAGAAGAAGCGGGTCCGCCTCGCGTCGCGCGGGTGCTCCTCGTCGCCGAAGAAGCGCGTCCCGCTGACGGCGGCGAGCCCCGAGACGAGGAAGAGGGGGGCGAGGAAGAGCGCCGAGAGCGGGTCGAGCGCGACGTGGAAGGCGGCGCCGGGGAGCGGCCAGGCGCGAGAGAGCTCGCCTCCTCGCCCCGTCGCGAGCGTCGCGGCCGCGCCGGCGAGGCCGAGGAGCGCGCCGAGGACCGATCCGCCGACCGAGAGGCGCCGCGCCCCTTCGCCGCCGCGGAAGAGCCCGGGCACGCCTCCGGCCGCGCAGAGGAAGGCGCCGCCGAGGACGAGGAGGAGGCTCACCGCGCCGGGATCCACCCGCGGACGACGCTCCAGGAGAGGAGCGCGACGAGCGTGCCGACGACGTAGACGAGGTAGATCGCGAGCCGCCCTTCCTGAAGGGCGTGGAGCTCGTGGAACCGGCGCGCCCAGCGCCCCGCGAGCGGCTCGAGGAGGCGGAGGAGGAGCGGGTCGCGCGCCTCGGCCTCGCTCGCGCGGGCTCCGCGCGGGAACGCCCCCTCGGGCCGCCGCTCGACGAGGCGGGGCGCGACGGAGCGCGGCGTCAGTCGGAAGGCGACCCACTCGCCGAACGAGCTCGCGGTGTACTGCATCCGCGGCGTCGGGGCCGCGTAGCCGCAGTCCCACGTGGCGCGGCGCGCGAGCGGCGCGCGGCGGAGGAGGAGGCGGAGGAGGATCGCGACGAGGGCGAGGAGCGCGAGGAGGACGGCCCCCCAGAGGGAGACCGTCGCGAGAGGCGCGGCGGAAGAGAGGGGCATCGTCCCGGCCGCTCCCGCGAAGGCCCGCGTCGCCGCGTCGACGCCCCGCGCGAGGAAGGGGGCGCCGAGGCCGGCGGCGAGGCAGGCGAGGGCGAGCACGACGATCGGCGCGCGCATCGCGAGGGGCGCCTCGTGCCCCTCGGCCGCCTTCTCGGTGCGGGCGCTCCCGAGGAAGACGACGCCGAAGAGCTTCACGAACGCGGCGAGAGCGAGGCCCCCCGCGAGCGCGAGGACGGGGGCCGCGAGGCCCGGCAGGAGGGCCTCGCCCGGGCCCGAGAAGGCGCGGAAGAGTCCGAGGTAGACGAGCCACTCCGAGAAGAAGCCGTTCAGCGGCGGGAGCGCCGCGACCGAAGCGCAGCCGACGGCGAAGGCCGTGCCCGTGACGGGCATCCGCCGCAGGAGCCCTCCCATCCGGTCGATCTCGCGCGTCCCCGTCGCGTGGATGACCGCCCCCGCCCCGAGGAAGAGGAGCGGCTTGAAGAGCGAGTGGAAGAGGACGTGGAGGAGCGCGCCGCCGAGGCCGAGGGCGACCCACTCGGGGCGCCCCGATGCCCGCCCGAGGAGGGCGACGCCGATCGCCGTCGTCACGATGCCGACGTTCTCGATCGAGGAGAACGCGAGGAGGCGCTTGACGTCGCCCTGCGCGCCCGCGAGGGCCGCGCCGTAGAGCGCCGAGGTCGCGCCGAGGACGAGGAGGAGCGCGCCCCAGAAGGCGGGAGGGGCGGCGTAGAGCGAGACGACGCGGAGGAGGCCGTAGAGGCCGACCTTCAGCATCACGCCCGACATCACCGCCGAGACGTGGCTCGGCGCGGCGGCGTGCGCGCCGGGGAGCCAGAAGTGGAACGGGAAGAGGCCGGCCTTGGCGCCGAATCCGAAGAGGGCGAGGAGGAAGACGGCGTGCGCCGCCGGGCCGACGGGGAAGCCGCCCTCCGGCGCCGTCCACGCGAACGAGCCGGTCGAGGAGCGGAGGATCGCGGTCATCCCGAAGAGGCCGAGCGTCCCGGCGTGGGTCGCGACGAGGTAGATCCAGCCGGCCTCCCGGACGGCGGGCTGGCGGTCCTCCGTCGTCGCGGCGAAGAAGGCGGCGAGGGCCATCACCTCCCAGGCGACGAGGAAGGCGACGCCGCTCCGCGCGAGGAGGACGGCGGCCATCGACGCCGCGAGGAGGCCGTGGAAGAAGCGGAGCTTGCGCGCGTCCCTCCTGTGCTCGCGCTCCGGCCAGTAGCCGAGGCCGTAGACGGCGCCGAGCGCCGGGACGAGGAAGACGGGGACGAGGAAGAGGGCCGAGAGGGCGTCGGCCGCGAGGAGGATCGGCCCGCCCGGGAGCGGGCTTCGGAGCGCGACCGCGAACCCCTTCCCGAGGAAGAGGACGCGGAACGCCGCGGCGAGGCCGAGGAGGGAGCCGAGGCCGAGGAGGAGCGCCGCGGGGCGCTCGGCGCCCGTGCCCCCCTTCCGGGCGAAGAGCCCCGGCACGCCGCTCAGGCCGACGAGGAGGACCGCCCCGAGGAGAAGCGCCGCGTCGGGACTCGCACCCTCCATCAGGCCGCTCCGCCCGCCGGGCGGCGCCCGCCTCCCTGCCGCTCGACCTCGGCGGCGCGGGCGAGGAGCGTCTCCGCCGGGGCCGCCGAGGCGACCGCGGCGTGGAACGCCTCGTCGCGGAGGAGGAAGGCGAGGGCGGCGAGGAGGTGGAGGTGCCCGTGGACCGTCGGCGTCACCATCGTGAAGAGGGCCGTCACGGGCTTCCCGTCGGCGGCGCCGAAGTCGACCGGCTTCTCGGGAAAGGCGAGGCTCACGATCGCCTCGTCGACGTCGAGGACGATCGGCATCCTCACGTGCGGGATCGCGATGCCGTCGCCGATCGCCGTCGAGGCCGTCGCCTCGCGGGCGAGGAGGACGGAGAGGACCTCGGACGCGTCGACCTCCGCGGGAAGCGGGAGGCGCGCGACCGCGGCCTCGAGGAGCGCCTCGCGTGTCCCTCCCGCCACGCCGTGGTGGACGCCCCCGGCCGCGAGCGCCGCGGCGAAGGAGGGGAGCCTCTCGCGCCCCCCTTCCGCCGGGCGGAAGACGCGGGCGGAGACGGGGACGCGGTTCTCGGTCGCCCACTCGAGGACGGCCGCGCGGTTGAGGAAGGTCCGGCCCGCGATCCGCTCGGCCGGCATCTCCCGTTCCTCGATCCAGCGGTAGACCGTGGATTCGTCGACGTCGAGGAGGGCGGCCGCGTCCGCGGGGGTCAGCTTCAAGGGAGCGGCGTTCCCCGGACGTTCTTCTTGATGGAGCGCTTTCCGCGCTCCTTCACCGAGTCGAGCTCGTACTGGATCGTCGCGTCGAGGGCGAGCCAGGAAGCGACAGGCGCCCCTCCCTTCCTCGCCGCGGTGAGGGCCCACGTCTTCGCGTTCTCGCGGACCCATTGGAGGACGAGCGGCTCGTATGCGCCGACGGGGACGACGCGCTTCACCGAGCCGAGCCCCGTCACCTCGACGAGGGCGAGGAGGCGCGACTTGAGCGGCGTCGACTCGATCTTCAGGGGCGTCTTCACGGGCATCGGGAGGAAGTCGACCTCCTCGACCGAGTGGACGCCCGGCTCGGGCGGGCTGATCGCCGACGGGTAGCGGGTGACCCAGCCGTCCCCCTGCGTCTCCTTCGGGAGGACCGGGAGCGGGTCGTCCTTGCCGACCGGCGTCAGCTTGAACGCCCCCCAGGTCGCGTCCTCGAGCTGCACCTCGACGTCGACGCCGTACGTCCCCCAGCAGCGGACGGGCTGGCCGTCCTTCTTCGCCGGCTGGAAGGTCCAGCGGGGCGCCTGCGCCTGGACGGCGGCGCCGATCGCGCGGAGGGGCGGCTCGGGGACGACCCCCTCGGAGACCTTCCCCTCCTCGTCGATCCTCACGGCGACGATGAGGGCCGCGCTCCCGCGGAACTTCTCGAGCTTCGGGGGCGGCCCCTTCGGCGCTGCCGGGGCGTCCAGCTCCTGCCAGAGCGGGTTGACGAAGGGGACCTCGGCCGCCGCGACCCGGGCGGGGTCGGGGATCGTCTCGAGCGGCGCGGGCGCCTGAGCCCGGAGGACCGGGGCGAGGGCGAGGGCCGCGAGGCAGAGAACGGTCGGCCGGAGGGTCCGGCGGACGACGAGGGCCATCTTTTGGATTGTAGCGCCCGCTATTTCGCGGCCGCCCAGTTCGGCCCGCTCGCGGTCTCGACGGTGAGCGGGACGGCGAGCGCGGCGACTCCCTCCATCGTCTCCTTCGCGAGCGCGGCGGCCCGCGGGGCGTCCTTCCCGTCGCACTCGAGGACGAGCTCGTCGTGGACCTGCAGGAGCATCCGCGCCGTCGGGAGCTCCGCGGAAAGGCGCGCGTCGAGGTCGACCATCGCCTTCTTGATCAGGTCGGCCGCCGAGCCCTGGAACGGGGCGTTCATCGCCATCCTCTCGGCGTTCGCGCGGACGGCGTGGTTCCGGTCGGCGATCCCCGGGATCGGCCGGAGGCGCCCGAAGATCGTCTCCGTCGCCCCCGTCTCGCGGGCCTTCGCGAGGATCCCGTCGAGGCAGGCGCGGATCGAGGGGAAGCGCTCGAAGTAGGCCGCGATGAACGACTTCGCCTCCCCCTGCGGGACGCCGAGCTGCCCGGCGAGGGCGAACGGGCCCATGCCGTAGAGGATGCCGAAGTTGATCGTCTTGGCGCCGCGCCGCTGGTCGGCCGAGACGAGGCCGGGGTGGATCCCGAAGATCTTCGCCGCGGTCGCCCTGTGGATGTCCTCGCCGCGCCGGAACGTCTCGATGAGCGCCGCGTCGCCCGAGAGGTGGGCGAGGAGGCGGAGCTCGACCTGCGAGTAGTCGGCCGCGACGAGGAGCCGCCCCTCCGGCGCGACGAAGGCCTTCCGGATCGCCCGGCCCGCCTCGGTCCTCACCGGGATGTTCTGGAGGTTCGGGTCGTTCGAGGAGAGCCGCCCCGTCGCCGCGACGGCCTGGTCGAAGCGGGTGTGGATCCGGCCGTCCCGCGCGACGTGCTTCGGGAGCGCGTCGACGTACGTCCCCTTCAGCTTCGAGAGCTCGCGCCATTCGAGGACGAGGCCGGGGAGCGGGCCGAAGCCCTTGTGCGCGAGCTCCTCGAGGACCTCCGAGCCCGTCGCGTAGCTCTTCGTCTTCGCCGTCTTCTTGAGGACGGGGTAGCTCAGCTTCTCGAAGAGGATCCGCCCGAGCTGCGGCGGCGAGGCGACGTTGAACGGCTCGCCCGCGGCGGCGTGGATCTCCCCCTCGAGCCGCGCGAGGCGCGCGCCGAGGTCGACCGAGAGGCTCGAGAGGGCGGCCGGGTCGACGAGGATCCCGGCCCGCTCCATCCGCGCGAGGACGGCGACGAGGGGCGTCTCGATCTCCTCGTAGACGCGGAGCGAGGCGGGCCGGGCGAAGAGGCGCGGGCGGAGGACGTCCGCGAGCTCGAGCGGGACGCGGGCGCGCGGGCCGAGGTAGGCGCGGCCGGCCTCGGTCGCGAGCTCGGCGGAGGTCTCGAAGGCGTCGCTCCCCGCGACGTCCTTCGGCGACGGGACGCTCGCCGGGTCGCGGCCGAGAAGGGCCCGCGCGTCGGAGGCGAGGTCGTGCGCCCA
>JBDIBE010000237.1:0-5555 GCA_039812785.1 Thermoanaerobaculia bacterium
GGCCGCTACCGATGCCATCAAGTTCACGGTGGACAAGAGCAAGTTGGCGCAGCCCGCAGCGGAGAAAGTGGCCGTGGGCAACGGCGTAGCCGTGGGCAGCACCGTGGTGCTGGACCCCGTGGTTACCGGCCCCACCGTTACCACCGCACGCCCCGTGGCCGCCATGGACATGAGCCCCGAGGAGTACGAAGCCGCCAAACTCGCCTGCAGCCTGGACAACCCCGATGCGTGCGAGATGTGCAGTGGGTAGGCGCTAACTGAACTCAACGACAAGGGAGAGCGGCTCGATTCGAGGACTCGCCTGAAGCTCAAGGCGAGCGGATCGCTCGCCGGGGCGCGCCCTTTCGAGGCGGCCGCCGCTCTCGACGCGCTCGACCTCTCGCCGTTCGTCCGGGCGGCAGGCGGCCCCGCCGGCGTCGTCGCCGCGGCGACGGGGCAGATTCGCGTCCGCGGCGCGGGGACCGACCGGAAGGCCCTCCGCGTCGACGTCGAGCTCGTCTCCCTCGGGGCGAAGGGGCCCGAGCTCGACCTCCGCGCGACGGAGCCCGTGAGGGTGTCCTGGGACGGGGGCCGGCTCGACGTCCGCTCGCTCCGGATCGAGGGCCCGCGCCTCTCGCTGAAGGCGGCGGGGAGCCTTCCCGCCGAAGGGTCGGGGGGCCGGATCGCGCTCGCCTCCTCGCTCGACCTCGCCGCCCTCCTTCCCTTCCTCGACGTCCTCGACCGCGCGACCGGGCGCCTCGAGGCCGAGCTCGACGTCACGGGGAGCCTCGCGCGGCCGTTCGCCGTCGGGCGGCTCTCCGTCGCGGACGCGCTCCTCGACGGCCCCGCCTTCCCGATGCCCGTCGAGAAGCTGACCGGGTCCGTCGTGGCGAAGGCCGGCGAGGTCCGGACGGAGGGGCTCTCGGCGCGGCTCGGCGGAGGGAGCGTCGTCGTGGCCGGCGTCCTCCGCGAGGAGGACGGAAAGCCGACGTCCGTCGACGCCACGCTGAAGGCGCGCGACCTCGACCTCGAGTACGGCAAGGACGTCCAGGTGCGCGCGGGAGCCGACCTGACCGCGAAGGGACCGTGGGCGTCGGTCGTCGTCGCCGGCGAGGTCCGGTTCGAGGACGTCGTCTGGGTCCCCGCGCTCGACCTGACCGGGGTCATGAAGTCGCTCGCCGCGCGGCGGGCGCGGCGCACGGAAGCGAGGCAGGAGACGCCGTCGCCCTGGGTTCCGGGCGTCGCGCTCGACCTTGCGCTCGTCGCGCGCGACGCGATCCACGTCGAGGGGCTCGTGGGCGACGCCGAGCTCGGCGGGACCCTTCGCGTGAAGGGGACGCCCGAGGCGCCCGTCGTCGTCGGATCGATCGCCTCGACGCGCGGCACGGTCAACCTCTTCGGCTCGGTCTTCGAGCTGACGCGCTGCAAGCTCGACTTCGCAGACCCGCTCGCCGTCGATCCCGACCTCGACGTCGTCGCGACGACGACCAAGAACGACGAGGAGTTCACGATCCGGATCGACGGGAAGGCCTCGAAGGCGCAGCTCCTCCTGTCGTCCTCGAAGGGGCGCAGCCAGGCCGACATCGTCTCCGTCCTCCTCGGCGGCTCGGGGACGGGGAGCTCCTCCGAGCTCTCGGCCGCCGCCGCGAAGATGGCGATCCGTGGCGCCTCGAGCCCGCTCCTCGGGACGCTCGGCGCCCACGCCGACCTCGAGATCGTCCCGCTCCCGACGACGCCGGAGGGAGAGGAGTTCCTCTTCTCCGTCGGCAAGGACCTCGGCGGCGGCGTCTCGGCGACCTACTACAAGGGCGTGAGCGGCGAGACGACGGACGCGATCGAGATGAAGTGGCGGCTCAGCTCCCGCGCGCGGGGGCGGCTCCGACAGAACCAGGACGGCTCCCTCTCGGGAGGCTTCCGGATCCGGCATGACCTCGACTAGCCCCCGCGCGGGCCTCGCGGCGCTCCTCGCGCTCCTCCTCGCGGGCGTCTCCGCCGCCGCGGAGGCCCCGCGGCCGTGGGTTCGGAAGGTCGTCGTGAACGGGGCGAAGCAGCTCTCGCGCCCCGTCCTCCTCGGTCGGCTCGACCTGAAGGCCTGGCGCGCCCTGCCGGAGGACGCGGAGAAGAGCGTCCCGGCCCAGGTCGTGGAGGCGTACGCGCGGGCGGGCCTCCCGGCGCCGGCGGTCCGCGTGACGGTCGGCCCGCCCGACCCGCGCGGCGCGACGATCGTGACGCTCGACCTCGTCGAGACCCCGCTGCCGCGCCTCGCGTCCCTCTCGGCCGACCTCGACGATCTCCCGTTCCTCACGAGCCTCTCGACGCAGGCCAAGGTCCTCTGGTTCCGCCTCGACGGGAAGCTCACGCGCTACAACCGCAGGGACCTCGAGCTCGGCCTCCGCAAGGAGCAGCGGCGCCTCCGCGGCCTCGGCTGGAAGGGCGCCGCGTTCGAGGTCGTGGAGGAGGAGGCCGCGGGCGGCGCCCGCGCCGTGAAGGTGAAGCTCGACCTCGGCCCCCGGGAGGAGCTGAAGGGGAAGGGGATCGACCGGCCCGTCATGAAGGAGGTGAGCGGGGCGTGGAAGCGGCGGAACGTCCCGCTCTCCGAGGGGGTCGTGAACCGCCTCGCGCGCGCCGCCGCCGAGGGGATGACGGAGCGCGGCTACGCCGACGTGAAGGTCGTTCCCTCGGAGAAGGAAGCCGCCGGAAAGCGGACGATCCTCCTCGACGGGACGCACGGGCCGCGGCTCGCCGTCGAGGCGATCCGGTTCGAGGGCGCCGCGTCGCTCCCCGAGAAGGAGCTGCGCAAGGCGGTGCGCCTCCACGAGCCCCGGCTCTTCCGGCTCTCGAAGTCGCACCCCGGCCCGGCGGCCCTCGAGGAGGACCGCCTCGCTCTCGTCGAGCTCTACGCCCGCTCCGGGTTCCCCGACGCGCGGGTCGAGGCCGCCGTGGAGGGCGAGGGCGAGCGTCGGACGGTCGTCTTCCGGGTCGCCGAGGGAACGCGACGGACGATCGGGAGCCTCTCCTTCCCCGGGGCGAAGGCGGTCGCCGCGGCCGACCTCCGGAGGGTGACGAAGCTCGCGGAGGGGCAGCCCTACTGGACCGAGAGGGACGAGGAGGCCGCCGAGGCCCTCCGGAAGGAGTACGCGCGGCGCGGCTACGACGAGGCGAAGGTGACGGTGCGGACCGGGGAGCCCGACGCGGAGGGGCGGGTCGCCGTCGCGCTCGAGGTCTCCGAGGGGACGCTCTACCGCCTCGGCGAGGTCTGGGTCCGCGGCAACTACAAGACCCGGGCGCGGAGGATCCTCTCGCTCGGCGACGAGAAGCCGGGCCGCCCGCTCGACAGCGGCCAGCTGGCCGAGCACCAGTCGAGGCTCTCCCGGCTCGGCGTCTTCGACACCGTCTCCGTCACGAGCGCGCCCCTCCCCGGGTCGGAGCCGCCCGCCAAGTCCGTCGTCGTGGAGGTCGTCGAGCGCTCGACCCGCTACGTCGAGTGGGGCGCCGACATCAACACGCAGCGCGGCCTCGAGCTGGCCGGGACGATCGGCGAGCGGAACCTCTTCGGGAACGCGGTGAACGGGAGCTTCTCCGCCCTCGCCGGCAAGAAGCGGCAGAACCTCGTCCTCGAGCTCGGGCAGCCCTCGCTCTTCGGCACGCGCCTCTTCAACGCGGTCAAGGCGACCTACACCGCCGACCGGACGTACGACGGCTTCGCGATGCAGACGGCCGGCCTCGAGACCGGCCTCTCGTGGGAGTTCGACCCGAAGCGGATCGTGACCCTCGTCTACCGGATCGAGCGGCAGACGCCGTTCGACGTCGAGCCCGGGACGAAGGACGAGGCGCCCCCGACCGAGGTGAAGGTCGGCTCGCTCTCGCCGACGCTCTCGCTCGACGGCCGCGACGACCCCTTCCTGACCACGACGGGCACCTACTTCCTCTACCGCGACAAGGCCTCGCGGAAGTGGCTCGGCGGCGACACGGACTTCGACCGACTCGAGTTCGACGGCCGGAGGTTCTACGACCTCGGCAACGCGATCACGCTCGCGACGGCGCTCCGCGCCGGGTACGCGCGCGCCCACGGGGAGGGCGAGACGCTCCCGGTCGCCGAGCGCTTCTACGTCGGCGGGGCGAGCACCCACCGCGGCTTCCACGAGCGCGAGCTCGGGCCGAAGGGCGCGGACGGCTCCGCCCTGGGCGGGACGTCCTACCTCCTCGCGAACGTCGAGCTCCGGGCCCCGCTCCTCGGCGCGCTCGAGGGGGGCGCCTTCCTCGACGTGGGGAACGCCTGGGACGGGCGGATCGACGTCACGGACCTCCGCTGGGCCGTCGGCCTCGGGCTGAGGTTCCGGACGCCGATCGGCCCGCTGCGCCTCGACGGCGGGTACCTCCTCGACCGGCGCGAGGGGGAGGACCGGGCGGTCCTCCACGTCGCCATCGGCCACGCTTTCTGAGGCAGGCTGCCCGAAAGGGCACGTCCTTCTCCCCGCGTGCGGCCGGGGCGATACTTCCCGAAAAGCCAGGGAGGAGACGCCGATGAAATCCCGGAACGTGATCATTCTCGCCGCCCTCTGCGCGGCCCTCGCCGCGGGCTCCGCGTACGCGGCCGACCCGCTCGACGTCGTCGTCCAGAAGAAGCTCGTCGACAAGCTCGGCGACGACGCGAGGACGATCAAGGTCGCCCTCGTCGAGAAGAAGATCGTCCTCGTCGGGGAGGTGAAGGGGCGCGACACGCAGGAGCTCGCGACCGAAGTCGCCAAGAGCGTCCCGGGCGTCGAGAGCATCGACAACCAGGTCAAGGCGATGGCCGAGAAGTCGATCGGAGGCGGGAAGATCAAGGACGAGATCGGCGACGACAAGCTCGAGAAGGCCGTCGAGAGCGCCCTGAAGAAGGAGCTCGGCGGGCATGCCAAGGGCCTCGAGACAGAGTGCACCGCGGGGACCGTCTCCGTGCGCGGAACCGTCCCCGACGAGACGCGCCTGGCGCTCGCGCGGAACGCCGTGAAGGCGGTCCCTGGCGTGAAGAAGTTCGTCGACCTCCTCGAGGTCGCGAAGAAGTAGCCCGGGGTCCCGGCAGGAGCGGCGGCCCCGCGCGACCTTGGCGCGGGGCGCGCCGCTCGATATCCTCGCCCGTCTTCCGTGAGGATCCGTCCGCTCGTCCTCCTCGCCGCGCTCCCGATCGCCGCGCCCGCCGCAGCGCGCGGGATCGTCGTCGAACCGGCGCGGATCGTCCCGGGAGCGACGGTCGCCGTCTCGTGGGAGGTCCCGCCGGGCTGCGAGGAGAGCGAGCTCCTGATCGAGGTCGAGGGAGGGCCGCGCGTCCGCCTGACCGACGAGCGAAGGGAGCGGAGCCCGAGGGTCGTCGTGAGGATCCCCGCGCTCGCCGGGACCGCGCGCCTCCTCGTGCGGGGCGGAGGAGAGGGCCCCGAAGGACGGCACCGCGAGACGGACCTCCTCGTCTCGGAACGATTCGTCCTCGCGCCCGGTCCGCGGACCCTCGCGGCGCCGCCCGTGCCCGCGGCCTCGACGCGCCCGGACGCCGGCCCCGCGTGGGAGTGGTGGGAGGCGGGCGCCGTCCGGACGGGACC
>JBDIBE010000238.1:0-5541 GCA_039812785.1 Thermoanaerobaculia bacterium
GCCCCGTCGCCGACGTCGACGACCGCGCCGCGCTCGTCCCGCGCCTCGCCGCCGAGCTCCGTCCCGGCGACCTCCTCGTCACGATGGGCGCGGGCGACGTGAACCGCCTCGGCGAGGAGTACCTCGCCCGCGGGGAGGGCGCGTGAGCGGCGCGGGAGCCTTCTACCGCCCCGGCACGATCCGCCCGCCGCGCCCGCCGAAGCGCCGCGAGTCGGCGCGGCGGGCGATCCTCGGCGGCGTCCTCCTCCTGCTCCTCCTCGGGAGCGCGGCGGCCGCCTGGGCCGCCGTGAGGCGCCACCCCCGCTTCATGGTCCGCCGGGTCGTGCTGACGGGCGTCCCCGAGCCGCACCGGCACGAGGTGGAGGCGCTCTCCGACCCCTGGATCGGGAGGCCGCTCCTCGCAGTCGACCTCGACGCCGCCGTCGCCGGCCTCTCGTCGAGGGCCTGGGTCGCGCACGCCGCGGCCCGCCGGGTCGTCCCCGACACGATCGCCCTCCTCGTCGAGCCGCGGGCCCCGGTCGCGCTCGCCCGCAAGGGCGAGGAGCTCTGGACCGTCGACCAGGAGGGCCGCTGGCTCGCACCGTGGGTCCCCGTCCCCGGCGCGGCGCGCCTCGTCGTCCTCGACCCCTCGGGCGCGCCGACGCCCGAGGAGGGGACCGCCGCGGGGGCGAGGCTCCTCGTGAGGATGAAGGCGCACGACCCGGAGCTCCTGACGCGGGTCTCGGAGGTGGAGGTGCTCGCCGACGGCTTCGCCCTCGTCGACGTCCCGGCGCGCCTCAGGCTCTTCGTCGGCGCCGACGCTCTCGAGAGCGACGCCGCGTTCGCGCGGTGGCGCGCCTTCCTCGCCCTCGCCCCGGAGCTGGGGCGCCACGGCCTCCTGCCCCGGGAGGTCGACCTGAGATTCGAGAACCGCATCGTCCTGAAGGCCCCGGCCGCCGAAGGCGTCCGGGGCGCCACCTGAGGAAGCGCCCGTGCCGAAGAACAGCCCGTACCTCGTCAGCCTCGACATCGGATCCTCGAAGGTCTGCGCGCTCATCGCCGAGACCGGGAGCGAGGGGCGCGTCGACGTCGTCGGCAAGGGGACCGCCACCCACAAGGGGACCCGCAAGGGAGCGATCATCGACGTCCCGGCCACGATCGAGGCGATCAAGCGCGCTACGGAAGAGGCCGAGATCATGGCCGGGGTCCAGATCGAGCGCGCCGTCGTCGGCGTCGCGGGCCCCGTCGTGAGGTCCTTCAACAGCCGGCAGGTCGTCGCCGTCGCGGCGAGGAACCGCGAGATCTCGCGCGAGGACATCTCCCGCGCGCTCGACGCGGCGCGCTCCTGCCCGATCCCCTCCGACTACGAGATCCTCGCCGTCCTCCAGCGGCAGTTCGTCGTCGACGGGCAGGACGGCGTCGCCGACCCGCTCGGAATGGTCGGGAGCCGCCTCGAGGCCGACGTCCACGTCATCACCGTCCCGACGGCGACGACGCAGAACCTCCTGAAGTGCGTCAACGGGGCCGGCGTCGCCGTGACGGAGATGGTCCTCGAGCCGCTCGCGGCGAGCGAGGCCGTCCTGACGCCCGACGAGAAGGACCACGGCGTCGTCCTCGCGGACGTCGGCGGGGGGACGACCGAGATCGCCGTCTGGCGGCAGGGGGCGCTCGCCCACACCGCGGTGATCCCGATCGCCGGCGACCTCTTCACGAGCGACCTCGCGGTCCTCCTGAAGACGCCCGTCCCCGACGCGGAGCGGCTCAAGAAGAAGTACGGCGCCGCCGTCACGGCGCTCGTCCGCGCCGACGAGACGATCGACGTGCCGCGGACCGGGGGACAGGGGGTCCACCCGGCGAGCCGCGGCTACATGGCCGAGATCCTCGAGGCCCGCGCGCGCGAGCTCTTCGAGGTCCTCTGGCGCGAGGCGACGGCGGACGTCCCGGCGCGCGAGCTCCGGGCCGGGCTCGTCCTGACCGGCGGCGGCGCGGCGCTCGACGGCATGGCCGACGAGGCCGAACAGGTCCTCGGCGTGCCGGTCCGGATCGGCGCGCCGCGGGGCCTGACGGGCCTCACCGACGTCATCGACGGCCCCGAGTGGGCCTGCGCCGCGGGGCTCCTCCTCGTCGGGAGGGGGAGCGCGTCCGCGCCGAAGGGAGGCCGGGCGCAGGCGCCGGCGGGCCTCTTCTCGAAGCTGAAGAACTCGCTGGGGAAGATGTTCACCCCGGCGTCGGCGATCTGAAAGGGACCGGGAGGAAGAGATGATTCTGTTCGAGGACGAGACGGGCGCACCGGCGATCACCATGACCGAGGAGAGCGCGACCCCGGCCCGGATCAAGGTCGTGGGCGTCGGCGGGGGCGGCGGCAACGCCGTGAACCGGATGATCCAGGCGGGCATCCGGGGCGTCGAGTTCATCGCCGCGAACACCGACCTGCAGGTCCTCCGGGTCAACCGCGCGGCCCAGAAAATCCAGCTCGGGATCGCGACCTCGAAGGGGATGGGCGCCGGCTCGAACCCCGACATCGGCCGTACGGCCGCGCTCGAGGACGCCGAGCAGATCGCCGCCTCGCTCGCCGGCTCCGACATGGTCTTCGTCACCGCCGGCATGGGCGGCGGCACCGGCACGGGCGCGGCGCCCGTCGTCGCCAAGCTCGCCTCCGAGGCGGGCGCGCTCGTCGTCGCCATCGTCTCGAAGCCCTTCGCCTTCGAGGGGCGCAAGAAGCTCCGCTTCGCCGAGGAGGGGATCGCCGAGCTGCGCGAGTACGTCGACACGCTCATCACGATCCCGAACGAGCGCCTCTACGCCTTCGTCGACCGGAACATCACGGCCTGGGAGGCGTTCCGGATGGCGGACGACGTCCTCCGGCAGGCGGTCCAGGGGATCAGCGACCTCATCACCGTCCCCGGCACGGTCAACGTCGACTTCGCCGACGTGAAGACCGTCATGGAGAACATGGGGATGGCCCTCATGGGGACCGGCACGGCGACGGGCGAGCACCGCGCCGTCGAGGCGGCCCAGAAGGCGATCTCGAACCCGCTCCTGGAGGAGCAGTCGATCCAGGGGGCCCGCGCGATCCTCATCAACGTCTCGGGCGGCGAGGACCTCACGCTCGCCGAGCTCCACGAGGCGTGCGAAATCGTCCAGCAGGCGGCCGACGACGAGGCGAACATCATCTTCGGCCTCGTGCAGGACCCGGCGCTCAAGGACCAGGTCAAGGTGAGCGTCATCGCGACCGGCTTCGACGCCCCCGTGTCGCGCCAGCGCGTCCCCGCGGCCCCGACGATCGAGCGGCCGCGCCCGCTCGTCGAGGAGCCGCTCCCGGAGGAGTCGCCCTACGGCATCAACCTCGTGAACGGCCCCCGCGCGCCGAAGGACGACATCTTCGACATCCCGACGTTCCTGCGGCGGCAGATGGACTGAAGGACCGGGCCCCGCCCCGACGCCGGCCGCCCGACCCGACGGGCGGCGGCGCGGGGCGGGTGCCACTACTTTCCGTTCTCCCACCCCGCGCCCCCCCTTTGGACCCTCCCCGCGCCCCCCGCCCACCACCCTTGGCGGTGCGCGCTTCGCGCGGGCTGTGATGAAGACGGGGCGCGGGGAGACCAGTGATCTATCGCGCGCTTCGCGCGAGGGAAACGGCGATGGGGCGGATGGAGGGGACGCTCAGGCCCCGAACTGCCGGAGGTGGTGATCGAGGTGCTTCCAGGCGAGGCGGCCCCATTGCTCGCCGTTGAGGCGCCCGAAGAAGGGGTGGATGGGATAGGTGGGCTGGGCGTCTCCTCGGCGGACGAAGCGGTCGATTCCCTCGGCGAGGCGCGCCTTTTCGCGTGCGAAGTCGCGGGCGTCGGGGACGACGTACGTCGGGTCGGTCGGCGATCCCTTCGCGAACGGCTTCTCGCCGAGGACCATCCCGAGGATGAACGGAGTGACGATCCGGCCCAGGAGGGTCTGCTTCTGCGCGGCGGTGTCGCAGGCGCCGTCCATCGCGATCGCGAGGTGGGCCAGCGCCTGCGCGGGGTCCATCTTTCCCCAGCGGCGCGGGCTGTCGGGCCTGAGAGTCTCGATGCGAGCGAGGATCGCCTGCGCGTCCGCAGGGGGGAAGAGCGTCTGCATGGGAGGAGGATACGGCGCGGCGCTCGCCGTCCTCCGCGCGAAGGCTACGAGACGGCGCGCCGCCGCACGATCCGTGCGCCGTTCCGATCTTCCTTGCCCGAATGGAATCTCCTATCGCCAACACTATCGCCAACCGTCAAGCCGCTAGCAGGCTGCTGAAAAGATCGGTTTGAAGCCGTTGACAGAACGGCCACCGCAGGCGACCTTGCCGACGTGCGCGGAGACGTCGAGAAGCAGCCAGATCTGATCGTCACGGTGACCCCGGAGGAGCTCGTGCCCCGGGATCACCCGATCCGCCTCGTCAAGAAGGTCGCCGACGAGGCCCTCCGAAGGCTCGGGCCGAGGCTCGGTGAGCTGTACTCGGAGCGGGGCCGCAAGTCCGTCCCACCCGAGATGCTTCTGAAAGCGCAGATCCTGATCGCGCTTTACAGCGTTCGCAGCGAGCGCCTGTTCTGCGAGAGGCTCCAGTACGACTTCCTGTTCCGCTGGTTCCTGGACCTGCCCGGCGTCGGGACAGCCTTCGACGCGACGACCTTCTCGAAGAACCGCGAGAGGCTCCTTTCGGCTGACATCTATCTCGACTTCTTCACCGAGGTCGTCGAGGAGGCCCGGCGCCGAAGGCTTCTCTCCGACGATCACTTCACGGTCGACGGAACGATGATCGAGGCCAACGCCTCCCTGAAAAGCTTCCGGTCCAAGCAGGGCGGGGGCAAGCCGCCCGCCTCAGGAGGCCGGAACGCCGAGGTCGACTTCAAGGGAGAGGAACGGAAGAACGACACCCACGCTTCGACGACGGACCCCGACGCGAAGCTGTACCGCCGCGGGAACGGTCAGGTCGCGCAGATGGCCTTCCTCGGACACGCACTCATGGAGAACCGGAACGGGCTCTGCGTCGGCGCCACCGTGACGGAGGCCGACGGGTGGGGAGAGCGGATCGCGGCCCTGGAGCTGGTCGAGGCTGTCCGCGGCAAGCGGCGGATCACCCTCGGCGCCGACAAGGGGTACGACACCCGTGACTTCGTCGACGAGCTTCGGGAGCGAAACGTCACTCCTCACGTCACGCAGAACATCAGCGGTCGTCGCAGCGCCATCGACGGCAGGACGACACGCCACCCCGGATACGCGGTCAGCCAGGTCCGGCGGAAGCGGGTCGAGGAGATCTTCGGCTGGGTGAAGGCCACAGCCGGCAAGGCGAAGACCCGATTCCGAGGGATACGCCGCGTTGCTGCCGACTTCCGCTCCACGATGACCGCCTACAATCTCATACGCATCGCGCGTCTGGAACCCGCCGCCGCCTGAGGGACCACGCTCCCGAAGCGCCTCCCGAGCGGATCGGGAGGCGAAAGGAAGGCTCTCGGGGCTCGAATCCATCCCATCGAGTGCCTTCACGCCATCCTCGCCGCGTCCTTCGGTGACGCTTCTTCCGAAAAGGGTCATCTCTTCAGCAGC
>JBDIBE010000239.1:0-5533 GCA_039812785.1 Thermoanaerobaculia bacterium
CCTCGCCGCGGAGGAGGCGCGCGGCGCGGTCTGAGCCGTACGCGGCGCGGAGGGCGCGCTCGAGGAGCCAGGGGCGCGAGGAGCGATGCTCGAGGAGCGGGAGGTCGACGAGGCCCTCGGCGGAAGCCGGGACGCCGCGGGCGAGGCCGAGGTAGACCTTCGTCACGCGCTCCGGCCAGGCGGAGTGGGCCGCACGGAGCGCCTCCTCGCCGCGGGCGAGGAGGAGGACGCCCGACGTGAGCCGGTCGAGGCGGTGGACGAGGTGGAGGTCCTCGCCGAGGGCCGCCCGCGCCTCCGCGAGGAGGCCGCCCGGCCCGTGCGCCGCCTGGCCCGCCTCCTTGTCGACGGCGACGTAGGCCTCTGCGCCGGCGGGGACGGGGAGGAGCCGGAGCGTCACGCGGGGCGCGTGCGGAAGCGGAGCGCCGAGACGATGACGGCGAGGTTGCCGGCGAGGTTCGCCGACATCCCGAGGACGATCTCGAGGAGGCCGAAGCGGACGCCGTAGGTGAGCCAGATGACCTGGCCGAGGAGGAAGAGGAGGTAGGTGACGACCGACACGTCGTCGCTCGAGCGCCTCTTCCAGATCCGGACGGCCTGCGGGATGTAGGCGGCGCCGCTCGCGACGCCGACGGCGCCGACGAGCGCCTTGAGGACCGCGTCGAAGGTTTCCATCGGGGCGCGAGCCTATCCGCTGGACGTGCGCCCTACAATGGAGGCATGGCGCGACCGCTTCTCGCCGCCGCCTTCGTCGCCGCCGCGCTGGCGCTGCCGGCCGCGGGGGCGGAGCTTTACGGCCGCCCGCTGCGGGGCCTCTCGGCCGTCCCGATCGCCGAGCTCGCGAAGAACGGCGCCGCGTACGAGGGAAAGACGATCCGGGTCCGCGGCACCGCCGCCGTCGCGGGGAGCGTCTTCCGCCTCACCGAGGGCGGCGCCTCCGTCGCCGTCACGATGCGCGACGGCTCGGCCCTCCCGCCCGACGCGTCGGGCGCCGCGGCGACGGCCGAGGGGACCTTCCGCGCGAAGGGCCCCGACGGCGGGCCGGCGCTCGAGGCGACGGGCGTCGAGCTGACGCGCTGAGCTTCCGCGTCCGCACGGCGGGCGCCGGAAATCCGTAAACTCCGGCACGACATGCGCCTCGGCGTCGACTTCGGGACGACCCACACGGTGGTGACGATGGTCGACCGCGGGAACTACCCCGTGGTCGCCTTCGAGGGGGGAGACCCCTACCCGTCGCTCGCCGCGCGGATGCCGTCGGGGGAGCTCCGCTACGGGTTCGACGCGGCGGCGGTGCGGCACGAGCCCGGCGTCCGCCTCGTCCGGTCGTTCAAGCGGCTCCTCGCCGACGCGGGGCCGCGCGCCGAGGTCGACGTGGGCGGGCGCCCCGTCCTCCTCCTCGACCTCCTCGCGGGCTTCCTCCGGCAGATGAGGGAGGACCTCGTCACCCGCTCGAACGCAGGGGTGGAGCCGGACGAGCCGCTCGAGGCGGCCGTCTCCGTCCCGGCGAACTCGTCGAGCGCCCAGCGCTTCCTGACGCTGGAGGCGTTCCGCGCCGCCGGCTTCTCGACGGTCGCGCTCCTGAACGAGCCGTCGGCCGCGGGCTTCGAGTACGCCCACCGCTTCCGCTCGACGATCACCACGAGGCGCGAGCACGTCCTCGTCTACGACCTCGGCGGCGGCACGTTCGACGCCTCGCTCCTCCGGATGACGGGGAAGACGAACGAGGTCGTCACGAGCGAGGGCGTCCGGCGCCTCGGCGGGGACGACTTCGACGAGGCGATCCTCGCGGCCGTCCTCGCCCGGACGGGCGTCCCCGCGCCGGACGGCGATGCGCGCGACCTCCTCCTCGAGGAGTGCGCGCGGCAGAAGGAAGCGGCCTCGCCGAACACGAAGAAGCTCGTCCTCGACCTCTCCGCGCTCGACCTCGCCCCGATCGCGCTTCCGATCGAGGAGGTGTGGGAGGCGTGCGCCCCGCTCGTCGAGCGGACGATCGCGGCGACGGAGCCGGTCCTCGCGGCGGCCGAGGTCGAGGAGGGGGAGCTCGCGGGGGTCTACGTCGTCGGCGGGGCGGGAGCGTTCCCGCTCGTCGGGCGAAGGCTGAAGGAGCGGTTCGGCGAGAAGCGGGTGAAGCGCTCGCCGCACCCCTTCGCGGCGACGGCGGTCGGCCTCGCCCTCTTCCTCGACGGCGAGGCGGGGTACGCCCTCTCCGACCGGCTCACGCGGCACTTCGGCGTCTTCCGGGAGGCGGAGGCGGGGGAGGAGGTCGTCTTCGACCCGATCTTCCCGAAGGGCCTGCCGCTCCCTTCGCGCGGCGGCCCGCCTCTGACGGCCGTCCGCCGCTATCGCGCGGCGCACGACGCGGGGCATTTCCGCTTCGTCGAGTGCAGCCGGATCGTGGACGGGCGTCCCGACGGCGACGTGACGCCGTGGGGCGGGATCGCCTTCCCGTTCCTCCCGGGCCTCCGCGGTGCACCGCTCGAAGCGGGAGCGGCGAAGAGGCTCCCGGAGCCCGGCCCGGAGGTCGAGGAGGTCTACGCCTGCACCGACGGAGGGGCCGTCGAGGTGACGCTCCGGGTCCCGTCCGACGGCTTCTCGCGGACGTTCCGGCTCGGCCGGCCCGCGCTCTGACGGCCGTTCGCCGCCCCGGGCCGTCCGTTCGCCGAATCGGGCGGGCGGAAACCCCGCCCGGCGCGTAACTTCGGGCAGGAGCTCCCCCCGGAGGGGGCGCGGAGGCAGCCATGAACATGAAGAACCCGAAACTCCCGGCGGCGGCGGGCGCGGTCCGGCTCGTCTTCGGCATCCTCGTCATCGTCGCGGGGCTCCTCTTCACGCTCGACAACTTCGGCCTCGTCTCGGCCCGGTTCCTGCTCCGCCTCTGGCCCGTCGCCCTGATCGCGATCGGCCTGACGAAGGCGCTCCAGCGGAAGGGCTTCTGGAACGGCTTCTGGGGCTGGGTCATCGCCCTCGCGGGCTTCTTCCTCCTCCTCGACAACCTCGGCGTCCTCCGCTTCCCGGTCTGGAAGCTGACGCCGCTCATCCTCGTCGCGCTCGGCATCCGGCTCGTCCAGAAGGCGGGCGGGAGGACCTTCCCCGACCGGACGATCGAGAGCCGGACCTCGGCGACGCTGAACGAGACGGCGATCTTCGGAGGATGGGACCGCGCGATCACGACGAGCGAGTTCCTCGGGGGCGAGATCAACGCCGTCTTCGGCGGCTTCGAGCTCGACCTTTCGAACTGCCGGATCCCCGACGACCAGGCGACCGTGACGGTCTTCATCGCGTTCGGCGGCGGCGACATCCGCGTCCCGCGGGACTGGAACGTCGAGGTGCGGGCCTTCGCGATCTTCGGCGGCACCGACGACAAGAGCGCCCACCCGGCCCCCGAGGGAGACCTCCCGCCGAAGAAGCTCGTCATCGACGGGTTCGTCGTCTTCGGCGGGCTCGACGTGAAGAACTGACGTGCACCCGATCCTGGCCCGCCGGGAGAGGCTCCTCGCCTACCTCCTCGCCTGGGTCCCGCTGGCCGCGGTCCAGGCGTACCTGATCGCCCTGCCGGGGAGCCTCTCCTTCGGCGAGGCGGCCGCGTTCGCGGCGCCGCTCTCGCTCGTCTACGCCTTCCTCTGCCTCTCCTCCTTCTACGCCTGCCGGAGCGCCCCCCTCACCCGCGCGCGGACCGCCTCGGTCCTCGGCGTCCACGGGGTCGGCGCCGTCATCGCCGCCTCCCTCCTGACGCTCGCGGGCTCGACGCTCGCGAGCTTCGTCGGCTCCTTCCCGGCCTTCACGAGCCTCCCCGAGCGGTTCGGGAAGGCCGTCCTTCCCCTCTTCGTCCTCGGCGTCCTCCTCTACCTCCTGGCGGTGACGCTCCACTACATCCTCCTTTCGCTCGAGTCGTCGCAGGCGGCCGAGAGGCGGGCGATGGAGGCGCGGGTCCTCGCGCGCGAGGCGGAGCTCGAGGCGCTCAAGGCCCAGCTGAACCCGCACTTCCTCTTCAACGCGCTCAACTCGGTGAGCGCGCTGACGACGACGGCCCCGGCGCGGGCGCGCGAGATGTGCGTCCTGCTCTCCGACTTCCTCCGCCGGAGCCTCTCCTCGGGCGAGAGGCCCCTCATCCCGCTCCGGGAGGAGCTCGCCCTCGCGCGGCAGTTCCTCGCCGTCGAGAAGGTCCGCTACGGGCGGCGCCTCGAGGTGGAGGAGGCGGTCGACGAGGAGGCGCTCGGCGCCGTCGTCCCGCCGCTCCTCCTCCAGCCGCTCGTCGAGAACGCCGTCCGGCACGGCGTCGCGACGCTCCTCGACGGGGGGACGGTGACGCTGCGGGTCGAGAGGACGCCGGACGGCGTGAGGGTCGCCGTCGAGAACCCCTACGACCCCGAGGCGCCCGCGCCGTCGGGGAGCGGCCTCGGCCTCTCCCTCGTGAGGCGCCGGCTCGCCGCCGCCTGGGGGCGCGCGGCCGAGCTCGAGGAGCGGGGCGGCGAAGGGCGCTTCTCGGTCGTCCTCGTCGTCCCGGCCGCGCCGCCGGAGGCGGCGTGACGCTCCGGGTCGCGATCGTCGACGACGAGGAGCTCGCCCGGGCCCTCGTCCGCGAGCACCTCGCCTCCCACCCCGACGTCGAGGTCGTCGCCGAGTGCGGCAACGGCCTCGAGGCGATCGAGGCGGTCGCGGCCCACGCCCCCGACCTCGTCTTCCTCGACATCCAGATGCCGCGCCTCACCGGCTTCGAGACGCTCGAGCTCCTCGAGCCGCGCCCCGCCGTCGTCTTCGTGACGGCCTTCGACCGCTTCGCGCTGAAGGCCTTCGAGGTGCACGCCGTCGACTACCTCCTGAAGCCCTTCTCCCCCGAGCGCTTCGAGACGGCCCTCGCCCGGGCGCGGGCGCTCGCCGGGGCGAGGGCGAAGGGCCCCTCCCCGGCCGCCCTCGCCGCCGCGGCCCGTCCCGACGGGGCGCCGCTCGAGCGGATCGTCGTGCGGGAGGGGACGCGCGTGACGCTCGTCCCGGTCGACGCCGTCGAGTGGCTCAAGGCCGAGGACGACTACGTGAGGATCCGCGCCGCGGGGAGGAGCCACCTGAAGCACGAGACGCTCGCCGAGCTCGCGGCCCGCCTGCCGCAGGCGCGCTTCGTCCGCGTCCACCGCTCCTGGGTCGTGAACGCCGCGCGCATCGCCTCCCTCGAGGAGGGCAAGACCGCGGTGATGTCGGACGGCGAGAGGGTCCCGGTGAGCCGCGCGGGGGCGGCGCGCCTCCGCGAGCTCCTCCCGAAGGGCTGAGGGCGGCCCGCGCACGAACGAAGCGGCCGGCCGCACGTTGCGGCCGGCCGCGCAGGACGCGGAGAGCGCTCCGGGCCTACGAGAGCCTGCGGAGGACGAGGAGGGCCGAGAGGCCGAGGAGGAGGACGAAGAGGTTCCGGCCCGTGGGCGACAGCCCCGGAACCACGGTCTCCCTCGCGGCGGCCTGGAAGCAGAGCGTCACCTCGCCGTTCCCCGCGCGGACGCCGTTCGTCGTGCTGCCCGCCGTGACGCCGCTCGTGTCCGAGCTGCCGCCG
>JBDIBE010000240.1:0-5508 GCA_039812785.1 Thermoanaerobaculia bacterium
CGGCGGCGAGGTCGCTCTTCGTCAGGACGACCGCGGGCGGGATTCCCGCCTCGCGGGAGAGGGCGAGGAAGCGCTCGAGGCGACGGGCGCGGAGGCCGCCGTCGAGCGGGGCGGCGACGAGGAGGAGGTCGACGTTCGCGGCGAGGGCCTGCGCCTCGTCGCGGCGGCCCGCGGCGCGACGGACGAGCGCCGTCCGGCGCGGCAGGACGGCGTCGACGACGGCGAGGCCGTCCCCCGGGTACGCGCGCGCGGCGACCCAGTCGCCCACGGCGGGAAGGTCGGCCGGGACGTAGGCCGAGAAGCGGAGGCGCCCCGAGAGCTCCGCGGCGAGCTCCCCGTGAGCTGTGGCGAGGCGGTAGCTCTCGCGCGAGGCGGTCAGGACGCGGCCGGGAGCGAGCCCGGCGGCCGCGTGCGTCTCGAACAGGGCTTCGAGGTCGTGGTCCCACCCGAAAGGGGTCAGGGGCATGGCGGTCTCTCCGTGAAGCGGTCAAGGACGGGAGGGAGAGGCGGGGCCGGGCGGCGAAAACGACATCGCCGGGCCGTTCGCCCGTCTCGATCACCGGCGCGCTACGGGGCGCGCCTTCCCGTCAGGCAAGGACCGTACGCAGAGGCCTTCTCAGGGGATCGAGGATACCTCAGCCGCGGCGGCCGCGCAGGGGCGGAATATTCGTCCCGGTCCGCCCGTTCGCCTTCTGACCCCGGACGCGGACCTGCGGACGGGACGTCGAAAGGAGCCTCCCCGTGTTCTGGATGTACGCCGGGTTCATCCTGCTCGTCCTCGTCCTCCTCGCGCTCGACCTCGGGGTCTTCCACAGGAAGGCCCACGTCGTGAGCGTGAAGGAAGCGCTCGGCTGGTCGGCGTTCTGGATCGCCCTCGGCCTCGCCTTCAGCGCGTTCATCTTCTTCGGGTACGAGCACCACTGGCTCGGGCTCGGACTGACGCCCGACCTGATGACGGCGAAGCCCGTCCCCGTGGAAGGGCTCGGGACGGTCTACAACGACGGGGCGTCGGCCTTCGTCAAGTACGTGACGGGCTACCTCGTCGAGAAGTCGCTCGCCGTCGACAACATCTTCGTCATCAGCATGATCTTCACGTTCTTCGCCGTCCCGGCGATCTACCAGCACCGGGTCCTCTTCTGGGGGATCCTCGGGGCGCTCGTGCTGCGCGGGCTGATGATCGCCGCGGGGGCGCGGATGATCCAGGAGTTCTCCTGGGTCATCTACGTCTTCGGCGGCTTCCTCATCCTGACGGGCGTCAAGATGCTCCTCCTGAAGGAAGGAGAGACCGACCCGAACAGGAACCTCGTCGTCCGGGCCACGCGGAAGATCTTCCCCGTGACCGAGCGATTCCACGGCGAGCACTTCTTCGTGAGGGCGGGCACCGACGCCTCGCACGAAGCCGAGACGCCCGGAGCGGCGGTCCTCGACGACCGGGTCGTCGACGCAGCGAAGGCGGGCACCCTCCTCGCGACGCCGCTCCTCCTCGCCCTCGTCATGGTGGAGTTCACCGACCTCGTCTTCGCGGTCGACTCGATCCCGGCCATCTTCGCGATCACCGCCGACCCGTTCCTCGTCTTCACGAGCAACGTCTTCGCGATCCTGGGCCTCCGGAGCCTCTACTTCGCGCTCGCCGGCATGATCGACAGGTTCCGCTACCTGAAGGTCTCTCTCGCGGTCGTCCTGATGGTCGTCGGCGTCAAGATGATGACCCACGTCTGGCTGAAGAAGCAGCTCGGCGAGAACTTCAACCTGTACCTTCTCGCCGTCGTCCTCGCGATCCTCGCCGCGGGGGTCGTGGCGTCCCTCTGGAAGGGGAGGGGCGAGGCGGTGCCGGCCGAGTGACGGGGCGGGCGGGCGCGGGTTCCCGCGCCCGCCCGCGCCTCACGCCGCGCGGACGCGCTTCCAGGCGATCGCCGCGTTCCGGGGAGCCTCGGCGAGGCGCGGCTCGACCTCGAAGGCGAGGTCGCCGCTCGCGTCGCCGTCGAGGAGCTGCCTCACGTCCCAGAGGTCCTGCGTACCGCCCGCGTGGAGCTTCAGGAGGACGAGGTCGGCGGCGCGGACGACCGGGACGCGGACGTCCAGCAGCGCGAACGGCTCGGCCCGCTTCAGGACCCCGTCGAGCCACGCGCCGCGCCCGACGAAGACGTCGACGGGCCGCTCGTCGCGCGACACGAGCCGGACGAGGCCGCGGAGCGGGTCGTCGCCGTCGCCGCGGCGGATCTCGACCTGCGCGCCGTCGCGCGAGAGGAGGAACCAGTAGGCGTCGGTCAGGACGGCGCCGTCCGTCGTCATCAGGTCGACGTCGAACGTCGACCGCGCGACGCCGCGGACGGCGAGCGCGACCCCGCCGACGACGGCGAACGGCGTCCGCCTCGTCTCGAGAGCGCCGGCGACCTTCGCGAGGAGGCTCACCCGCCCCCCGCGACGCGGCTCGGGATCCTGCCGGCGCGCCTCTTCACCGCGAGCTCGGCCTCGGCCGCCGCGCGCGTGATGCCGCGCGCGCGGCGGAACGCCTCGGCGTCGTCGTCGCCGAGCCGGAGGGCGCGCTGCACCCTCTCGGCGGGCGTGAGCAGGGCCTCCGCCTCGGCGCCCCTGCGCCGGAACCCGTCCGAAATGGAGGTCATGGCGCGATTATCGCCCCGAGCGCGGCGCCTCCGAGGATGAGCCACGTCGAGTTCGTCCGGAACCTCAGGAGGAGGACGGCGGCCACCCCGGAGAGGAGGCCCGTCGGGAGGTCCACGACGGCTGCGGGCGCGAGGCGCGCCGTGACGACGGCCATCAGCGCGAGCGAGGCGACGTTGACCCCGTCGAGGAGGGCGGCGGCGGTCCGCGAGGCCCGGAGACGAGGGACGAACGGGGCGGAGAGCGCGACGAAGAGGAACGCGGGAAGGAAGATCCCCGCCGTCGCGGCCGCCGCCCCGCCCGGCCCGGCGAGGATCCAGCCGACGAACGTCGCCGTCGAGAAGACCGGCCCCGGGGTCACCTGTCCGGCGGCGATCGCGTCGACGAGCTGCGCCTCCGTGAGCCAGCCGAGCCGCGTCACGAGGTCGGCACGGAGGAAGGCGAGGAGGACGTAGCCGCTCCCGAAGAGGACCGCCCCCGTCCGGCAGAAGAGCCAGAAGATCGCGGGGAGCGTGGCCGAGGCCGCCGCGGCGGGAAGGGCGAGGGCCGCGGAGGCGAGCGGGAGGAGCGGCCCGAGGGCCGCTGCGGGCGCCCCGCTTCCCGGCGGCCGCGCGGTCGCGGCCGCGCGCGCGGCGAGGACGAGGAGCCCCGCGCCGAAGAGGACGGCGAGCTCGTGGACGCCGAGGAACGAGGCGGCGGCCGATGCGAGACCGAGGACCCGAAGGGGCCAGGTCCGGGCGGCGCGGGGCGCGAGCCCGGCGATCGCCTGCACCACGACCGCGAGGACGACCGGCTTGACCCCGTAGAGGAGCCAGCTCGCCTCGGGGCGGGTCCCGTAGCGGACGTAGGCCCAGGCGAGCGCGGCGGTGAGGAGCGTCGCGGGGACGAGGAAGGAGAGCCCGGCGACGGCGAGGCCGGCCCACCGGCGGCGCGCCCAGCCGACGTGGATCGCCATTTCCGTCGAGTTCGGCCCGGGGATCAGGTTCGTCGCGCCGAGGAGGTCGAGGAACTCCCCGTCCGTCATCCACGCGCGCCGGGTCACGACCTCGTCGCGCATCATCGCCACGTGCGCCGCCGGCCCGCCGAAGGCCGTGGCGCCGAGGCGGAAGAAGAGGCGCGCGATCTCTCCGAGCGGGGTCCTTTCCACGAGTCCCGGGAAGATACCGGAAGGCGGGACGGGAGCGCGCCCTCCCGCGGACGTTCTCCGCGCCGCGGCCGATGTCGCAGAATCCGCGCATGCCGGACCCGTCCCGCCCGACGAACCGCCTCGCGAAGGAGTCGTCTCCCTACCTTCGCCAGCACGCGCACAACCCCGTCGACTGGTATCCATGGGGGGCGGAAGCGTTCGAGGCGGCGCGGAAGGAGGACAAGCCGCTCTTCCTTTCCATCGGCTACTCGGCCTGCCACTGGTGCCACGTCATGGAGCGGGAGTCGTTCGAGAGCGAGGAGATCGCGGCCCTCCTGAACGCGGAGTGGGTGGCGGTGAAGGTCGACCGCGAGGAGCGCCCCGACGTCGACGACGTCTACATGAGCGCCGTCCAGACGATGGTGGGCCGCGGCGGCTGGCCCCTCTCGGCCTTCCTGTTTCCCGACGGGCGGCCGTTCTTCGGCGGAACCTACTTCCCGCCGGACGACCGCCGCGGCCGCGCCGGCTTCCGGACGATCCTCGAGAAGCTCGGCGAGGCCTGGCGCGAGCGGCGCGAGGAGCTCTCGAAGGGGGCCGACGAGATCGTCGCGGCCGTCGAGCACGCGAACCGGATCGCCGAGAGGGCCGGCCGCGAGCCGCTCGGCCCGGAGACGGGCGACGTCCTGACGGCGACGCTCAAGCGGACGTTCGACGCGCGCCACGGCGGCTTCGGCGGCGCGCCGAAGTTCCCGCCGCACCTCGCCCTCGAGTGGCTCCTCCTGAAGGGGGCCGAGGGGGACTCGGTCGCCCGCTCGATGGCGTTGAAGACCCTCGACGCGATGGCCCTCGGAGGGATCCACGACCACCTCGCGGGGGGCTTCCACCGCTACTCGACGGACGAGCGCTGGCTCCTGCCGCACT
This sequence comes from Thermoanaerobaculia bacterium, assembly GCA_039812785.1. GTDB lineage: Bacteria > Acidobacteriota > Thermoanaerobaculia > UBA5066 > UBA5066 > UBA5066. Next base: position 4,670 of record JBDIBE010000240.1, read on the forward strand.
TCGAGAAGATGCTCACCGACAACGCGCAGCTCCTCGCGCTCTACGCGCGGGCCTTCGTCCTGACGGGGCGCGACCTCTACTGGCGCACCGCGCGGGGCGTCGGCGACTGGCTCCTCGCGGAGATGCGCGGGGCGGAAGGGGGCTTCTTCGCCGCGACGGACGCGGACTCGGAGGGCGAGGAGGGGAAGTACTTCGTCTGGGCGGAGGGGGAGGTCCGCGAGGCCGCCGGCGACGACGCGGCGCTCTTCGCGAGCGCCTACCGCGTCCGCGCCGAGGGGAACTTCCACGACGAGTCGACGGGGCGCGCGACGGGCCTGAACGTCCTCCACCTCGAGGCGGAGCCGTCGTCCGAGGAGGAGCGGCGGCTCGCCCCCGTCCGAGCGCGGCTCCTGGCGCGGCGGCGGCGGCGCGTCCCGCCGGCGACGGACGACAAGAGGATCGCCGGATGGAACGCCCTCGCCGTCTCGGGGCTCGCGGTCGCCTCGTCGATCCTCGGCGAGCCGCGCTACCTCGAGGCGGCCCGGGCGTGCGCGCGCTTCCTCCTGACGCGGATGCGCGACGGCGAGGGCCGGCTCCTCCGGACCTTCAAGGACGGCGAGGCGAAAATCCTCGCGTTCCTGGAGGACGAGGCGCTCCTCGCGCTCGCCCTCCTCGACCTCGCCGAGGCCGAGCCCGAGGAGGCCGAGGCCCGCCGCTGGGCCGCCGAGGCGCGGCGGGTCGTCCACGGCCTCCGTCGCCGCTTCGGCCGGCCGGGCGTCCCCGGCTTCACGTTCACCGGCGAGGGGCACGAGCCGCTCGTGGCGCGGACACGCGACCTCTTCGACAAGGCGATCCCCTCG
>JBDIBE010000241.1:0-5491 GCA_039812785.1 Thermoanaerobaculia bacterium
GTAGCGGAAAATTGATCCGCGGTTGAGGAACCCGGGCGGGACGCGGCCGTAGCTTGCGGGGTCATGAGACGAAACCGCAGAACCCGCTCGACCTTCCTCGGCGCGGCCCTCGCGGGCGCGGCTTTCGCCGCGCTCCCGGCAGCCGCCGCCAACCTGATCGACAACGGCTCCTTCGGCTCCGGCCTCGGCGGCTGGACGGCGACGTCCTCGGTCTCCTGGGCTCCCGACGGCGCGACCGGAGCCGGCTCCGCCCGCCTCGGCGGGAGCCCGGGCATCGTCGGCACGCTCGCCCTCGAGCAGTGCGTCGCCGTCGGCGGCGGCTCCGACTACGACCTCGGGGCCTCCGCGCTCCTCCCGTACTCGCCGCAGGCCGAAGGGGGCGTGTCCGTCCGCGTCGTCTGGCACGCGGCCGACGGCTGCTCCGGCGAGATGCTCGGAATGGCGAGCGCCCTCGACTTCCCCCCCGTCGCGCCCGCGGCCTGGACGCGCCGCGGGCTCGGCCGCCTTCGAGCCCCCTCGAGCGCGCGAAGCGCCTCGGTCTCCGTCGTCCCGTGGTCGTCGGGAACGCCCGGCGCCTTCTCCGCGTTCCTCGACGACGTCGAGCTCGCCCCCTCGGCACGCTTCGAGAGGCTCGTCGTCCCGACGGCGGCCTCGGTCGACGGCGCGCGCGGCGAGCGCTTCCGGACGACCCTCTCCGTGACGAACCCCTCTCCGTTCGGGAGAAGGATCGACGCCTCCCTCCTGTGCGCCGCCGCCGAGCCGTGCCCCTCCGCGAGCGTCAGCCTCGTCTTCGCGCCGCGCCAGACGCGGGTCTTCACGGACGCCCTCCTCGAGCTCTTCGGCCGCCGGAACGGCGCCGGGGCGATCGAGCTGACGTACGACGCCACGCTCGGGCCGGTCGTCGTCGCGGCGCGCGCCGCGACGGTCCATGCCGAGCGCCCCGGGAACGGGATGTCGATCCCGGTCCTGGCGCCCTCCGCGGCGAGGGCCTCCGCGACGTTCCTCGCCCTCTCCGACGGGCGCGCCGGCGACGGCGGGACGCGCGTGAACGCGGGCGTCTACAACCCCCTCGAATCGCCCGTGTGGGCCGGCTTCGGAGTCCGCGACGAGAGCGGCGCGACGAGGAACACCGTCTACGTCCTCGCCGGGCCGCGCGCCTGGACGCAGGTCAACGACCTCTTCGGGGCCGCCGGAGCGGGCGCGGCGCGCGCCGGCTCCACCGTGACGTTCACGGCCGAGGGGCCCGCCTTCCCCTTCCTCATCTCCATCGACAACCGCTCGGGCGACCCGACGTACCTCGAGCCCAGGGAGAGCTTCCAGCCATGAGACCTTCCGCCACGACCGCAGCGCTCCTCGGCGCCCTCCTCTCGAGCCTTCCCGCTCCCGCCCAGAACCTCGTCGCCAACGGCGACTTCCGCGAGGGGCTTTCCTCCTGGTCGCGCACCGAGTTCGTCGCCTTCAGCGCCGGCGGCGCGGCAACGCCCGGCTCGGCCCGCGTCGAGATGCCGGCGCGCCCCGAGGGGGGCGACGTCCTGATCCAGTGCGTCGCCGTCGAGGGCTTCCGCCTCTACGACCTCGGCGCCGCCGCCCGCATCCCCGAGTGGCCCGGCCATTCGGGCGGCGTCTCCGTCCGTATCCAGTGGCACGCCGAGCCGGGTTGCCAGGGGACGGTTCTCCGCGGCGCCCCCTCGCTCGACTTCTCCAGGACCGAGACGTACGGCTGGCAGGTGAAGGAGAAGCGGCGGATCCCGGCGCCCCAGGCCGCCTCGAGCGCGCTCGTCGTCGTCGTCGCGCGCGCGGCGGGGAGCGAGCCCTTCCCCGTCTTCGTCGACGACCTGTTCCTCCGCCGCTCGGTCGAGGTCGACGACGTCTTCCTCCCGACCGCCGCGACGGTCGCCGGCGCGCGCGGCGAGCGCTTCGAGACGGACCTATGGGTCCACAACCCCGCGCCCGCGGTGCGGCGGTTCGCCGTCAGCCTCTGGCGCGACGGCCGCCCGACGACGCCCGTCGTCCTCCTCGTCGGCGCCGGCGAGACGCGCCACCTCGCCGACGTCCTCTCCTCGGCGCTCGGCCAGCGCGACACCGCCGGTCCGCTCCAGCTCTCGTACGACCCGCGCGAGGGCCCGATGCTCTTCGCCGCCCGCGTCGTCACCGTGAACCCCGAGAGCCCGGGGAACGGCGCGGCCCTCCCCGTCCTGCCGCGCGAGGCGGCGCGGTCGACGGCCGTCTTCCCGGGCCTCTCCGGGCGGCGCGGCGACCCGTCCGAGGCCTTCCGCGTCAACGCCGGCGCCTTCAACCCGCACGACGGGCCGGCCGAGCTCTTCTTCGGCCTCTACGACGGCGACGGCGCCGAGCTCGGGACGTTCACCCGGACGCTCGGCCCGGGCGGCTGGCTGCAGGTCAACGACGTCTTCCGCGAGGTCGGCGCCGAGGCGGCCGCGGCGGAGGGGGCGACCCTCGCCTTCTCGTCGAATATCCCCGTCTTCCCGTTCGTCATCGCGGTCGACGACCGCTCCGGCGACGGCACGTTCGTCGCGCCGCGCGACGTCCCCCTGCTTCCATGAGCGTCCGCGGCCGGCGGGGAGTCCGACTCTCCCGCCGGCCGCTCCTCAGCGCGGCGCGCGGTCGGCGACGACGGCCGCCACGAGGAGCGCGACCGCCCCGGCGTGGACGAGCGAGAAGAGGAGCCCGAGCGCCGAGTAGACCCCGCCGAGAGCGGCCACGCCGAGGCCGAACGTCGGGACGAGGCTGAAGGAGAGCGCGGAGAGGAGCCGTCCCCCGAGCGCGATCGCGAGCCCGGCGGCCGCGAGGTTCGACGCCCTCGGGTGGCTCGCCTTCCGCCCGAGGACGACGACGAGGCCGACGGCGATCACGACGATCTCGGGGAGGCCGCGCGCGACCGTCGAGAAGAAGGTCAGGAGGGACGTCCCGCTTCCGTACATGGCGCGGACGGTAGCAGAGGCCGGCCGTCGTCCGGCGGTTGACACCGGCTCCGGCGCGAACGATCGTCCCCGTGCCGATGACGGAATCGCGCGAGCGCCTCCTCGAGATCCTGGCGGGGCTGATCGCGGCCGAGACCGGCCTCGACCCCGCCCTCGCCCGCGAGGCCGCTCCGTCGGCCCTCGCCTTCGACTCGGTCGACGAGGAGGCGCCGGTCCCGCTCCTCGACGCGAAAGGGCGCGAGGTCGCTCGCGTCCCCTTCTCCCTCGTCGAGGAGGCCTACGACCTCCTCGACGACGAGGAGGACGCCTAGAACGGAACGGAGGAGGCGCGGCTCGCCTCCCCCTTCGGTTCCCTGTGGAGTCGGAAGGACCCGGCGAACCGGGTCCCCCTTCGTTCTCGGGCGAGCGGAGCGAGCCTCCTCGCCGCGCGGAGGGGGGTACGGGGGGGACCCGGCGGCACGGGTCCCCCCTGTCCACTTCAGTGCGTGGCGAGGTACTCGTCGATCTCCCACGGGTGGACGCGGGAGATGTAGGTCGCCCACTCGGCCCGCTTGGCCTCGATGAAGTGCTCGGCGATGTGCTCGCCGAGGGCGTTCTTCACGACGTCGTCCTTCTCGAGGCAGTCGAGCGCGTCGGAGAGGTTCGCCGGGAGCTGGTCGATCTTCCGGCGCTTCTTTTCGCGCTCGGACATCTCGAAGATGTTCTCGTTGACCGGGTCGCCCGCCTCGATCTTGTTCTTGATGCCGTCGAGGCCGGCGGCGAGCATCACCGCGAAGGCGAGGTACGGGTTGCAGGCCGGGTCGGGCATCCGGACCTCGCAGCGCGTCCCCATGCCGCGGCGGGCCGGGATCCGGACCATCGGCGAGCGGTTCTTCTCCGACCAGGCGACGTTGACCGGCGCCTCGTAGCCCGGGACGAGCCGCTTGTACGAGTTCACGAGCGGGTTCGTGACGGCCGCGATGGCCTTGGCGTGCTTCAGGATGCCGCCGATGTAGTACATCGCGAGCTTCGAGAGCTGGAAGGGGGCCTTCGGGTCGTAGAAGGCGTTCTTCAGCGACGGGCCCGAGCCGGTCATGAGCGACTGGTGGACGTGCATCCCCGAGCCGTTCACGCCGAAGATCGGCTTCGGCATGAAGGTGGCGTGGAGGCCGTGGTCCATCGCGACCTTCTTGACGATGTGCTTGAACGTCGTCACGTTGTCCGCGGTGACGACGGCGTCGCCGTACTTGAAGTCGATCTCGTGCTGGCCGGGGGCGACCTCGTGGTGGGCCGCCTCGACCTCGAAGCCCATCGCCTCGAGGGCGACGACGATGTCGCGCCGGGCGTCCTCGCCGCGGTCGACGGGCGTAAGGTCGAAGTAGCCGCCCGAGTCGTGCGTGTCGACGATCGGGTCGCCGGCCGCGTCGCGGCGGAAGAGGAAGAACTCGGCCTCGGGGCCCGTCATGAGGGCGTAGCCGAGCTCCTTCGCCTTCTCGCGCTGCCTCTTGAGCGTCTGGCGCGGGCAGCCCGCGAAGGCCTTGCCGTCCGGCGTGATGACGTCGCAGACGAGGCGGGCGACCTTCCCGTTCGTGTGGGACCACGGGAAGATCCGGAAGGTGTCGAGGTCGGGCACGAGGCCCATGTCCGACTCCTCGATCCGGGTGAAGCCCTCGATCGAGGAGCCGTCGAACTGGATCTCGCCCGCGAGCGCCTTCTCGAACTGCGAGCGGGGGACCTCGACGTTCTTGATGATCCCCAGGATGTCCGTGAACTGGAGGCGCAGGAACCTGACGCCTTCCTTGTCGCACGTCTTCAGGATCTCGGCGGCCTTCATTCCCATCGCTGCTCCTTCGTCCGGTGTTCTCTGCCGGGACGGCGCGGAATCTGATGCAAGTCGGCCGGCTCGTCAAGAAGTTTCTCTCGTTTTCGGCACAGTATCGAGAAAAATACACTAATCAGATTCAACACTCTTATTTCAGGAACCTCCCCGCAGCGAGGGATACTCCGGGCCATGACCGCTCCCACCCGCGAGAACGCCTGGGCCCTCCTGACCGAGTTCACCGCCTCGCAGGCGCTCCGCCGCCACGCCCTCGCCGTGGAGGCGTCGATGCGCGCCCTCGCCCGCTCCTCCGGCGTGACGGACGAGGCCGAGGTCGAGCGCTGGGGCCTCGTCGGCCTCCTCCACGACTTCGACTACGAGAGGTACCCGACGGAGGAGGACCACGTCTTCCGCGGGATGGAGATCCTCCGCCAGCGCGGCTGGCCCGAGGACCTGATCAAGGCCGTCGGCGGTCACGCCTTCTACACGGGGATCCCGCGCGAGACGCCGATGGAGAAGGCGATCCTCGCGGCCGACGAGCTGACCGGCTTCGTCGGGGCCTGCGCCCTCGTCCGCCCCTCGAAGAGGATCGCCGACGTCCCCGTCGAGTCGGTGATCAAGCGGCTCAAGGAGAAGGCGTTCGCCGCGAAGGTCGACCGCGAGTACGTGCGGCGCGGCGCCGAGGAGTGGGGCCTTCCGCTTCCCGAGCTCATCGCGATCGTCCTCGCCTCTCAGGTCCCGATCGCCGACG
>JBDIBE010000242.1:0-5473 GCA_039812785.1 Thermoanaerobaculia bacterium
CGGGGCCGGAGCCGGGGCTGCGGCCGCGCGGGCGGGCGCCGCGGGGGCGTCGAGCCGCTGCGAGGCGCGGGCCGGGGCGCCGGTGTTCCGGATGCGGAAGGTCCGCTTCTCGACCTCGGTCTCGGGGGCGTCGTAGCCGCTGATGGCGGCGAGCCAGGCACGGAAGCGGGCCGCGTCGTGGACGCGGTAGGCGTAGCCGAGCTCCAACGGGGCGTGCCTCCGGCCGTCCGGCGGCGGGACGCGCTCGAGGAGCGTCATCGCGATCTGCGATCCGAAGCCGGCGGCGAGCCGGAGCGCGTAGTCGCAGTCGTAGCGGCCGCCCTTGGACAGGTGGAGCGGCCCGAGCTCGGGGTCGACTTCCCTGAAGTTCGGGATCGGCGGGACGAGGCCGGTCTCGAGCATCTTCACGGCGACGACGTCCTCGATGCCGACCGCCATCGGGTGGCCGGTGAAGCCCTTCGTGTTCGCCATGACGAGCGCGTCGGCCGACGGGCCGAACGTGTTCCGGAGCGCGAAGACCTCTGCCGAGGCGCTGCCGCCGCGGGCCGGGGTGTAGGTCTCGTGCGAGACGAAGACGGTCTTCGGGGCGATGGCGTGGCGGTCGATCCCCCACTTCCGCTCGGCTTTCGACACGAGCGTCTCCATGACCTGCGAGATGTGGTTCACGTCGAGCCGCGTTCCATGGAAGGCGCTGTTCGCCGAGACGGCCGAGAGGAGGCGGCAGGCCGGGGTGAGGCCGCGCTCGCGCGCCGCCTCGGCGGCCTCGACGACCATGCCGACGGCGCCCATGCCGATGACCATGCCGTGGCGCCGCCTGTCGAAAGGCAGCGCGGCGTCTTCGACCTTCTCGTCGAGGGCCGCGGCGCCGGAGGCGACGAAGCCGGCGCCGATCCACTCCATCATCTGGTCGGAGGTGGCGTCGTCGGCCGCGATGACGAGGACGCGGCGGCAGCGGCCGGCGCGGATCCAGTCCTCGGCGATCGAGAGCGCCTGCGACGTGGAGGAGCAGGCCGCGTTGACCTGGGTGTTCGGGCCGCGCGCGCCGATGAGCTCGGCGAACTGCGAGTGGCCCATGGAAAGGATCCGGAAGAGGAAGCGGCGGTCGAAGACGTAGGGCTCCTTCTCGAGGAGCTCCTTCACGCCCGCGATCCGAGCGTCGACCTCGGCGAGCGCGTCCGCCGGCGCGCCCTTGCCGGCGAGGGAGGCGCGGAGCGCCTCGAGCTCGGCGAGGCGGTGGCGCCGCTCCACGTCGCGGTTGAAGCCGGCGACCCTCTCGGAGAAGGAGTCGTAGCCCGGGAAGGCCGAGGCGAAGACGATGCCGGTGTCGTCCTGGAGTGCCTCCGGGAGCGTCCAGCGCTCGGGGAGCTTCGTCCCCTTCGTCGTCGTCTTGTAGCGCATCACGAGCGGGACCCCCGCGTCGTGGAGCGCCTCGAGGCCCGCGGCGATCGCGAGCCGCGTGACGGTGTCGAGGGCCGGGATCCGCTCGGCGGCGATGCCGAACTCGCTCTCGAGGTCGAGGGCGCCGGCTCGCCCGGCGAGCTTGATGACGTCCTCCGTGGAAGTGACTTCCTCGAATCGGCTCTCGCCGTGCTCGCTCTTCACGAGCCGCGTGATGTGCTTGTGCGCCATCGCGTCGAGGATCCGCTCCGGAAGGCGGCCGATGAACTGGTCGCCCCGGAGGATCGCCGCGACGTTGTCGTCCTGGAACATCCGCGGCCGGCCCGGGAGGCCGAGGGACGAGCCGGTGATGACGACCGGCTCCTCGGTCGGGACGGCCGGCGCTGCCGGCGCGGGCGGGACGCCCTCGCCGCGGTAGATCTTCATCCCCTTCTCGAGGAACTCGGCGAAGAGGAGGCCGAGGTCGCGGACCGGGTCGCCCGAGCCGCCGGAGGCGAGGACGGGGGCCGGCGCCGGGATCGGAGCGGGCGCCGGGATCGTGGCCGCGGGCACGGGGGCGGGAGCCGGGGCGAGCTCGACGGCGGCCGGGCGCTCGGCCGGGCGCGCGGTCCCGATGCCGGCGGCCCAGAAGCCGCAGATCGCCTGGTTGAAGGAGACGACGTCGCCGAGGCGCGGGTGGTTCGTGGCGAGGGAGTGGACGTCGGGGCGGTGGCCGAGGACGTCCTCGACAAAGCCCTGCACGGCCCGCTTCGGCCCCACCTCGACGAAGACCCGGGCGCCCGCCTCGTAGAGCCGCTCGAGGCCCTTCACGAAGCGCACCGGCGAGGCGATCTGGCTCGAGAGGAGGTCGATCGCCTGCGCCCTCACGTCGCCGGACGTCGGGTAGAAGTCGCCGGTGACGTTCGCGACGACGGGGAGCTTCGGCCCCTCCATCCGGAGCCGCTCGAGGACCGTCCGGAACGGCACGGTCGCCGGCTCGACGATCTTCGTGTGGAAGGCGTGGCTGACGGGGATGTACGTCGCGGTGATGCCGGCCGCCTTGAAGGCCTCGAGGGCCGCGGCGACGGACGGGGTCGAGCCGCCGATGACCGACTGGCCGTTGCTGTTGTAGTTCGCGACGACGACGTAGCCCTCGATCCCCTCGAGGGTCTTCTCGATGACGGAGGCGGGGGCGAAGACGGCGGCGAGCGCGCCGTTGTCGGCGACGGAGACGCGCGACATCTCGCGGCCCCGCGCCGCGACGGCTTCGAGCGCGTCCTCGAGCGGGAGGACCCCGGCGGTCACGAGGGCGCCGTACTCGCCGAGGCTGTGCCCCATGACCATGTCGGGGACGATCCCGTACTCGCCGAGGAGCTTGCCGAGGGCGAGGTCGGTCGTGAGGACGGCCGGCTGCGTGATGGAGGTCTGCTTGAGCTCCTCCTCGGCGGCGGCGATCGCGGCGGCGTCCCCGTCGACGAAGACGTAGGAGCTGATCGACCGCCCGAGGATCGACTCCATCTTCCGGTCGGCCCGCGCGAACGTCCCGGCGACGGCCGGCTCGCTCTCGCGGAGGGTGCGCGCCATGTTCACGTACTGCGAGCCCTGGCCCGTGAAGAGGAACGCGACCTTCGGGGCGGGGCCGCTGCCGCGGAAGACGCCCTGCCCGCGGAGCGGGCGCCAGGCGGCGGCCTTGCCGCCGGCGAGCGCCTTGAGCGCCTTCTCGATCTTCTCGGCGAGCTCCTTCGGCGAGCCGAAGTCGATCGCGACGCGCTCGGGGGCGCGCAGGTCGCTCTCGGCCGGCGCGGCCGGCGCCGGGGCCTTCCCCGCGAGCGCCTCGAGCTTCAGCGCCTCGAGCCTCGCGCCGAGATCCTTCTCGCTCGCGGCGCCGACGAGGACGGCGCCGCGGAGCGGGGCCTTCGCCGCGGCCGACGCGGCCCGCGGCGACTCGGGGACTGCGACCTGCACGGGCCGGCTCCCCTTCGTGAGGGCGCCGGGGACGTGCTCCTCGAGGACGACGTGGAAGTTCGTCCCGCCGAAGCCGAACGCCGAGAGGCCGGCGCGGCGGATGCCGCAGGCGGGCATCTCCCACGCGCGCAGCTCGGTGTTGACGAAGAAGGGGGACTTCGACCAGTCGAGGTTCGGGTTCGGCTTGCCGAAGTTGAGGCTCGGCGGGACCTGCTTCGTCGCGAGGGCCATCGCCGCCTTGAAGAAGCCGGCGGCGCCCGCGCCCGCCTTCAGGTGCCCGATGTTCGACTTGACCGAGCCGAGCGGGATGGAGCGGACCGGCAGGCCCGCCGCGCCGAAGGCGTCGATGAGGCCCTCGACCTCGACGACGTCGCCGACCTTCGTCGAGGTGCCGTGCCCCTCGACGAGGGAGCAGGTGGCCGGGTCGAGCCCGGCGACGGCCCAGCCGTTCTTCAGCGCGAAGCGCTGGCCGACCGGGTTCGGGGCGGTGATCCCCTTGCCGCGGCCGTCGCTCGAGGCGCCGATGCCGCGGATGACGGCGTAGACCCTGTCGCCGTCGCGCTCGGCGTCGGCGAGGCGCTTCAGGAGGAAGAACGCCGCCCCCTCGCCCATGACGAAGCCGTCGGCGCCGTCGGCGTAGGGGCGCGAGCCGGTGGCCGAGAGCGCGCCGATCTTGCAGAACTTCACGAAGCTCGTCGGGCCCATGTTCCGGTCGAGGCCGCCCGTCAGGACGGCGTCGTAGTGACCGGCGACGAGGCCGTCGACGGCCGCGCTCATCGCCGCGAGGGCGGAGGCGCAGGCGGCGTCGGTGACGTAGTTCGCCCCGTGGAAGTTGAAGAGGTTCGCGATGCGGCCGGCGATGCAGTTGGAGAGCTCGCCCGGCATCGTGTCCTCGGTGACGTCGGGGAGGCGGCGGGCCACGCCGGCGCGGAGCTCCTCGAGCGCCTTCGCGCGCTCGGCCGGCGGGAGCGCGGCGAAGGCGGGAGAGGCGAGGAGGTCGGCCTCGACCTCGGGCTGGAAGATGTGGAAGGCGGTCTGGTAGTGCTTCTCGCCCCCCATCGCGTTCCCGAGGATGACGGCCGTCCGGTCGAGGTCGAGGGGACGCGACGGGTAGCCGTAGTCGGCGAGGACCTCGCGCGTGAGGGCGACGGCCCACTTCTGCCCGTCGTCCATCGCCTGCTCGACGAGAGGCGGGATCGGGAGCCTCCACTTCACCGGCTCCCAGGGGAACTCGCGGACCCAGCCGCCGATCTTCGAGTAGGTCTTGCGCGGGGCCTTCGGGTCGGGGTCCCAGTAGAGCGCCGGATCCCAGCGCTTCGGGTCGACCTCGCTGATGCCGTAGACGCCCCTCGTGATGTTCTCCCAGAAGGCGGGAGCCGACGGCGCGCCGGGCATGATCGCGCCGACGCCGACGACGGCGACGGCGCGGTGGGCGGTGTCAGACATGGTCTGTTCCTTCTCTCTCAGGCCCGCGCGGCGGGCGTGCGCCCGTAGAGGGCGTCGGCGACGAGGTCGAGGTCGGCGATGAGGCCGGCCTGGGCCCCGGCGATCTCCGGGAAGCGGAGGGCCGCGGTGAAGGCGGCGAGCTCGGCGGCGGGAACGCCGTCGGCGCCGACGGCCCAGCGGAGCGCCTCCTGCGCGACCTCGTACGCCGCCTCGCGCCCGTTCGCGCGGCTGACGGCGGCGAGGCCGGCCGCGTCGAAGCGGCGGTCGGCCTTGGCGTGGAGCTCCCCCTTCGCGGCCATCGCGGCCCTCTTCGCGAGGACCATCGCCCCCTCGGCGAGGGCGATCATCCGCCCCGCGCGGAAGAGGAGGTGCTGGTGCCGCGTGAGGCGCTGGGCGCGGAAGCGCTCGAGCCCCTCGGCGAGCGAGTGGAGCGCGAGCGCCGCGAAGCGGGCGCCGCAGCCGGGCGCGGAGGCCTCGAGCGCCTCCATCTCCCTGGCGCGCTCGTGGTAGTGCTGGCCGCGCGTCTTCAGGTGCATCTGCCAGCGGTCGCGCGCGATCGTCATCTCCATGATCTCCGAGGTCCCCTCGTAGATCGTGGTGATGCGGACGTCGCGCTTGACCTTCTCGACCATGTACTCGCGGGTGTAGCCGTAGCCGCCGAGCGCCTGGATCGACGCCTCTGCGG
>JBDIBE010000243.1:0-5465 GCA_039812785.1 Thermoanaerobaculia bacterium
CGGGCAGTCGGTCACGAACAGCTCGAGCGCGTCCGTCTCGCACACGTGGACGAGCACGGGGACGCGGACGGTGACCTGCAAGGCCTACGACGCCGCGAGCGACACGGCGTCGCTGAGCCGGTCCGTCACCGTCTCCGAGCAGAGCTCCGGGACCTGCGACTACGTCATCAAGAGCACGTCCGGGACGAGGATCTCCTACGACTCGTCGACCAAGTCCTGGGACACGACGAGCGGCAAGCCGCTCGTCTTCGAGGCCTCCGGCGTCACGTCGAGCGTGTCGTGGAGCTTCGGGAACGGCGCCTCCGGGTCGGGGAACCCGGCGAACTACACCTACGTCATCATCGGTGCCGACATCCAGTCGTACACGGCGCGGCTCACCTCGGGGACCTGCTCGAAGTCGTACACCGTCAACGTCTCGCCCTCGTCGGGCCAGACGTTCCTCGACTTCACCATCGCCGACTCGGCCACCGGGACGGCCCTCGCGAAGGTCGACGGGGTCGCCCAGGCGGCCGCGGGCCAGAGCCTGCTCTTCACGGCGACGGGGGCCGACGGCGCCGTCTCCTGGGACTTCGGCGACGGGACCTTCTCCGCGGAGGCGGCCCCGGTGAAGTCCTACGCTCCCACGGTCGACCAGACTTACGTCGTCAAGCTGACGAACGGCGCGAACGTGAAGCAGTACAGCCTCCTCGTGAAGGGCTCCACGGGCGCGCCGCTCACCGGCAAGTACATCTACCGCTACGTCGACGGCTCCACGGTGAAGCCGGCCACCGTCCAGCCGAACACCCCGATCCGCTTCACGGCCGTCGACCAGGCGACGAGCTACACGTGGGACTTCGGCGACGGCACGTCCCTCGCGACGGGCTCCCCGGCCGAGCACACGTTCACGCGCGGAGGGAGCTTCGTCGTGAAGCTCACGGTCGCGCGCGACGGCGTGGCGGGCACGGTCACGACGGCCGCCCCGGTCACCTTCGTCGTCCTCCCCCCGCCCGACCCGCTCCTCTGGGTCGCGGGCGGCATGGTCTACGCGGACGGCTCGGGCGGCGAGCGCTGGCAGTCCGACCTCTCGATCCACAACCCGGGGACGACGCCGGCGTCGATCTCGCTCGCGTTCGTCCGCGGCTCGGGCTGGGACGGCGCGACGAACGTCACCTGGAGCCCGCTCGTCGTCGGCCCCGGCGAGACGCGGGCCTTCGCGAACGTCCTCGCGGGCTTCTTCGCCGCCGCCAAGGGGTCGTGGGGCGTCGTCCTCGTCCGGGGCGACGACGTCCCGGTCCCGCCCGTCCTCGTGAGCCGCACGTACAACGCCGCGTCCGTCGACGTCGCCGGGACGTTCGGCCTCTCGGTGCCCGCGATGTCGGTCGCGAACGGCGTCAAGCCGCAGTCGGCCGCCGGCGGCAACTTCCTCGCCGGCCTCCGTCACGACGACGCGTTCCGCACGAACCTGACCGTCGCGAACCTGAAGGAAGAGGCGTCCGAGGTCGAGGTCGTCTTCCGCGACGCGGCGGGCAACGTCCTCGGCTCGCCCGCGAAGATCACCGTCGAGGGGCGCGGCGTCAAGCAGCTCAACGGGGCGCTCTCCGCCGCCGTGGCGACGGGGGCCGAGCCGATCGGCGGCGCGGGCTACGGGAGCCCCGTCTCGCAGTTCTCCGCCGAGGTGAAGATCAAGAGCGGGAGCGGCGTCTACCCGTACGCGACCGTCATCGACCAGGGGACGGGCGACTCGATCGTCGTCACCCCGGCCGCCACCCCCTCCCCGACGTACCGGCTCCCGGGCATCGTCCGCGTCCTCGGCGGAAACGGGACGTACTGGGTCAGCGACGTCGCCCTCCTGAACCCGACCTCGAGCCCGCGGAAGATCAACGTCACCTTCTCCTACGTGAAGCTCGGGACGCCCGGCCGCTGGGAACGGACCCTCCCCTTCTCGCTCCCGCCCTACGGGATGGCCGTGGCGACGGACTTCGTGAGGTCGTGGCTGGGCCTCGCGGCGGACGACCCCGACGGCTACGCCTCCTCCTACGTCGACTTCGCCCCGGCCGCCGACGACCCGGCGCCGACGGCGCCCCTCGTCGTGACCGGGAAGACCTACACGCCGTCGGGCAAGGGCTCCATCGGCCTCCAGCTCGACCCGTACGTCCTGCAGGACGGGATCAACGCGCAGGGCTCGCGGAAGAAGCTCGTCCTCTCGGGCCTCGAGGCGAGCGCGAAGGCCCGGACGAACATCGCCCTCTTCCTGACGCCGGGCTCGACCGGCAACGTGCAGGTCGACGTCCGCGTCCTCGACTCCTTCGGCCGCGAGTCGAAGAAGTTCGCGAACGTCGGTCTCGACGGCGGCAACCCCTTCGTCCAGCTCAACAGCAGCGACCTCTTCTCCGGCTTCAGCACCGATGACGGCTCCCGGGCGACGATCGTCATCGACAACCCGCGCGGGACGGCCTTTCTCGGCGCCTACGCGACCGTCATCGACCAGAAGTCGGGAGACGCGACGTTCGTCGCGGGCCAGCCGGCGCCCTGAGCCGGCCTGAACGAGCACCCCCAAGCCCGAGCACGTCGGGCTCACCCCTCACTTCGGCCCGGGCCCCCGCCCGGGCCCCTTTTTTTCTGCGGCCTCGGGCGCCCCGAAACCGGACGGCCGTTCGGCGTTGTCGGATTTCGTGCTCGCCCTCACACGGGGGCTTCCCTTTCCGCCCGCGACGGGCGCACAATCCCCGCGTTCCGAGCTGAAGTGAGGGGTACGGGGTGAGGCGGAAGGGGCGGCGTGCGTCCTTCCTCACCGGCCGAGGTGCTGCATCGCCTCCGTCGGGCTGAAGGAGTCCGTGAGCGTCGGGACGCCCGCGACCTTCGGACCGCCCTCGTAGAGCCTCCGGGCCCAGCCTTCGACGGCAGGCTCCTGCAGGGCGGCCGCGACCCGCGCGCCCTCGGCGAGGACCCGGTCGCGGGAGAGGCGATCGGGGGAGCGGCTCGCGACGAGGATGGCGGTCCCGTCGAACCGCGACTTCCCGCCTGAGAGCTCGGCGGAGAAGACCGCGACGGTCGGGAAGACCTCCCGCGCGGTGCGGAGCATCGCCCAGAAGAGCCGCTGGTCCCGCCCCATGAGCGTGCCGCCGAGGTTCGCGGCGAAGACGCCGTCCGACGAGAGCCGCTGCCGGCAGAGTTCGAAGAACTCGCGCGTCGCCATGTGGAATGGAATGCTGTCGGAGAAGTAGGCGTCGAGGAAGATGGCGTCCCAGGGGCCCTTCTCGCGCTCGAGGAGGGCGCGGCCGTCGCCGACGAGGACGCGGTCGTTCGCGTCGGGCCGGAAGCCGAACCAGTCGGTCGCGACCCGGACGACCTCGGGGTCGATCTCGACCGTCGTCGTCGCGATCTTCGGCGCCTTCTCGGAAAGGAAACGCGGCAGCATGCCGACCCCGAGCCCGATGGCGAAGACGTTTCGCGGGAGCTCCTTCCTGAAGAGAAGGGACGCCGCGAGGCCGGTGTGGAAGAAGTTCGCGGGGGCATTTCCGGTCGACCGGTCGATGAAACCTTGCGCGAGGTTGTTGAAATAGAGGGCCCGACGGTTCCCCTGGTCGACGACGAGGAGCCGGTGGTAGGCCGTCTCCTTGCGCAGCCGGACGAGGCCGCCGGCGTCGGGCGCGACGACCCTCTCGGGCCGGAAGAGGAACAGGGCCGCGGCCCCGGCGAGCCCTGCCACGCCGACGGCGAGGCGAGGCCCGAGGCCGGGGCGTGCGGCGAGGGCGCCCGAGAGGACGAGGACCGCGCCGAGGCCGAAGAGGATCGGCTCGATCGGAAAGGCGGGGATCAGGAAGAAGGACATCAGGAACGTCCCGACGATGGAGCCCGCCGTCGAGACGGCCGCCAGCGTGCCGGCGGTCTTTCCGATCGTCCCGACCTCGCGCGCCGCGAGGCGCGTCGCGAAGGGGGAGACCATCCCCATCAGGACGCTCGGGAGGGCGAAGAGGAGGAGCGCGGCGAGGAGCGCGCGGAAGCGCTCGGGCACCGCGGCCCCCGCGCAGAGCTGCAGGAGCGGCGCGGGGCGGGCGAGGACGAGCCAGAGCGCGAAACCGGCGCCGAGGAGGATCCTCCCGAGCAGCGCGGCCTCCGGGCGGCGGTCGGCCAGCTTCCCCCCGAGCGCGTACCCCGCCGAGAGGGACGCCAGGAACGTCGTGATGAGGGCGCCCCAGACGAAGATCGACGTCCCGAACACCGGCGCCAGGACGCGGCTCCCGACGATCTCGAGCCCCATCAGGGCCGCTCCGGAGAGGAAGACGACGATGTAGAGCGGCGCCACGGACCCATCTTACGGGAGCCGGCCGCCATTTGACCCGCCGTCTCGCCGGCCGCTATTCTCCCCGCGAGGAGAAGGCGCTATCCAATACGGTCCGATCCCCCTGAACCTGCCCGAGTCCGGGCTCAGCGCGCTCTTCGGTGTCCACGACGAAAACCTGCGGCTCCTCGAGGACGCCTTCGGCGTGGAGATCTCCGCGCGCGGCGGCGTCGTCTCGCTAAGCGGCGGGCCCGAGGGGACCGAGCGCGCGGCCCACCTCCTGTCGGAGTTCTCGAAGCTCATCTCGCGCGGCTACGTGCCGAAGAAGGCCGACATCCCGAGCGCGATCCGCGTCGTGAAGGACGACCCGACCGCCTCGCTCGTCGACTTCTTCGAGAATCGCTCGGTCGGCGCGGCGCTCCGGCAGGTCGTCACGCCCCGGAGCGTGAGGCAGCAGGAGTACCTGCAGGCGATCGGCGAGCGGGACGTCGTCTTCGCCATCGGGCCGGCCGGCACGGGGAAGACCTACCTCGCCGTCGCCATGGCCGCGGCCGCGCTCCTCGAGAAGCGGGTCAAGCGGATCGTCCTCTGCCGCCCCGCCGTCGAGGCGGGGGAGAAGCTCGGCTTCCTCCCGGGCGACCTCGCCGAGAAGGTGAACCCCTACCTCCGCCCCCTCTACGACGCCCTCTACGACATCCTCGGCTACGAGAAGGTCGGGAGGCTCCTCGAGCGGCAGATCATCGAGATCGCGCCCCTCGCCTTCATGCGCGGCCGGACGCTCAACGACGCCTTCATCATCCTCGACGAGGCCCAGAACACGACCTCCGAGCAGATGAAGATGTTCCTGACGCGGATCGGCTTCGGGGCCAAGGCGGTCATCACCGGGGACGTCACGCAGATCGACCTCCCCGCCGGGCGCGTCTCGGGCCTGAAGGAGGCGCAGAGGATCCTCTCCGGCGTCGAGGCGATCCGCTTCATCCGCTTCGACCACCGCGACGTCGTGAGGCACCCGATCGTCCAGGCGATCGTGAACGCCTACGACACGTTCGAGGGGGGCAAGCCGGCGCCCGACGTCCTGGGCCGCGTCCGCGCGGCCTCGGAAGAGGCGTGAGGCGGCGGTGGCGAAAGAGCCTCCAGCGCGGCGCCCGCCCCGCGCCAAGCGCCCCGCGCCCCGGGCCGAGGTGACGTCGGCCGTCCGCTCCGG
>JBDIBE010000244.1:0-5464 GCA_039812785.1 Thermoanaerobaculia bacterium
GCCGCGTCGACGGCGGGCCCGCTCCGATTCCGCCCCCCCGCGCCGGCCGCGCCGTGGACCGGCGTCCGGGACGCGTCGGCCCCCGGGCCGGCGTGCGCGCAGCTCGACGACGCCGGGGCTCCGACCGGCTCCGAGGAATGCCTCTTCCTGAACGTCTGGGCCGCGGCGACGGCGCCGGAGGCGCCGCTGCCCGTCCTCTTCTTCGTCCATGGCGGGGGGAACGCCGCGGGCGACGCCTCGGACGCGTACTACGACGGCTCGCGCTTCGCCGGGACGGGGCGCGCCGTCGTCGTCACGGCGAACTACCGCCTTTCGTCGTTCGGCTGGCTCGCGCAGCCGTTCCTCTCGGCGGAGGCGCGCCGCGGCGTCTCGGGGAACTACGGCCTTCTCGACCTCCTCGCGGCGCTCCGCTGGGTGAGGCGGAACGCGGCCGCCTTCGGCGGCGACCCGACGCGGGTGACCGTCTTCGGAGAGTCGGCCGGCGGCGTGAACACCTGCTCGCTCTTCGCCTCGCCCCTCGCGCGGGGCCTCTTCGCGGGCGCCCTCGTCGAGAGCGGCGGCTGCGCGCAGCGGCCGCTCGCCGACTTCGTGACGTTCGGGAGCACGCTGACCGAGAAGGCGGGGTGCGCGGCAGCGGCCGACCCGGCAGGGTGCCTGCGGGCGCTCACGCCGTCGCAGCTCCTCCTCGCGCTCCCGCCCGTCGTGACGGTCGCCTCGTCCTCGGGGCAGCTCTGGGGCCCCGCGGTCGACGGCTTCGTCCTCCCCGACTCGCCCGACGTCGCGATGGCAAAGGGGACGCCGGGCCGGGTTCCGCTCGCCATCGGCGCGAACGCGGACGAGACGGCGCAGGCGGCTCCCGCGGTCGCGAGCGAGGCGGAGTACCGGGCCCTCGCCGCGGCGCAGCTCGGCCCGCTCGCGCCGCTCGTCCTCGCCCGCTATCCCGCCTCCTCGTACGGGACGCCGCGCAAGGCCTACGTCGCCGCGACGACGGACGCCCGCTTCGTCTGCCCCTCGCGCCGCTACGCACGCGCGGCGGCGAAGGGGGGCTCACCCGTCTTCCGCTACTTCTTCTCGTATCCCGCGAGCCGGCTCTACGGCGCCGTCCACGGCGTCGAGCTCCCCTTCGTCTTCGGGAGCTTCTCCGCGATCCCGGGCTATTCGCCCGACGCGGCGGCGACGGCCCTCTCGGAAGCGATGAGCGGCGCCTGGGCGCGCTTCGCCGCGGGCGGCGACCCGAACGGGCCCGGCCTCGTCGCGTGGCCTGCGTACGACCCGGCCCGGGACCGGACGCTCGTCTGGGACGCCCCCGTCTCGGTCGCCGACGGGATCCGGGCTTCCGAGTGCGACTTCTGGGACGCCCTCTCGGGCGCGGCAGTGCCGTAGGAGGCGCGCGAGCGCGGCTCCTTGACCCTCCGGCGACCGTCCGCTACGGTCGCCGCAGGGAGGAAGGCGATTGGCGGCGGGACGCAACGGGAGAACGCCGGGCCGAGGACGAAGCTCGGCGGGAGCGCGCGCGGAGGCCGACGCCGCGGAGCGCATCCTCCTGGCCTACGAGGCGACTCTCGAGGGCTGGATCCGGGCGGTCGACCTGCGGGACCGCGAGACCGAGGGGCACAGCCGCCGGGTCGTGGGCCTCGCCGTGACGCTCGCCGGGGAGCTCGGGGTCTGCGCGGAGAAGCTCGTCCACGTCCGCCGGGGCGCCCTGCTCCACGACGTCGGCAAGATGGCCCTTCCCGACTCCGTCCTCCGGAACCCGGGCGAGCTGAACGAGGAGGAGCAGGCGCTCATGCGCCGCCACCCCGAGCATGCGTGGGAGATGCTGAAGGGGGTCGACTTCCTCCGGCCCGCCCTCGAGATCCCGCTCTGCCACCACGAGCGATGGGACGGGACGGGCTACCCGCGCGGCCTGAAGGGAGAGGAGATCCCGCTCGCGGCGCGCCTCTTCGCCGTCGTCGACGTCTGGGACGCCCTCCGCTACGACCGCGCCTACCGGCCGGGCTGGCCGGCGGAGAAGGTCAAGGCGCATCTCCGCGGGGAGGCGGGAAAGCACTTCGACCCCGCCGTCGTCCCGGCGTTCCTCCGGATCCTCGAGCGCGACGGCGAGCCGTTCTTCGCCGACCCGGCGAACGGGCGCTAGCGCGGAGCGTTCTTCTCCCAGGTGCCGTAGACCGGGTTCGGCAGGACGAACCAGCGGACCCCGAAGCTGGCGAAGGCCGCGTCGTCCGCGTCGCGGAGCGCCTGCGACTGGCCCGGGAAGTCCTGGATGTTGTCTCCGATGAAGAGGAGGAGCTCGACCGGGCCGAGGTCGGGCCGGGCGGTCCCGTCGGCGATCGCCTTCCAGCGCCCCTCCTTCCGGTCGCCGCCGTCGTCGGGCCGGCAGAGGAGGAGGTCGTAGGGGAGCCCCGCCTTGTCGAGGTTCGCGGCGACGTCGGCGCAGAGCGACTGCTGCGTGTTCGTGACGATCGCGGCGCGGCCGCCGAGCTTCCGGAGCCCCTCGAGGAACGCCTTCGCCCCCGGGATCGCCGTCCGCTCGCCGCGCTTCACCCAGGCGAACCAGGCCGCGTCCGTGTGGACGGCCCCCTTCCGCTGGAGCTCGACCTCGTAGCCCGAGTTGTCGAGGACCGTCTCGTCGGCGTCGAGCGAGACGCCCCAGGTCCCGGGCGCGCGGCCCGCGGAGAGCTTCGCCGCGGCCTCGAGCGCGAGGCGGTAGGTCTGCGTCGTGATGGCCCGGTACTCCGCCGAGGAGCGGACCCAGTGGAGCTCGTCCGAGGGGGCCCCGGCGGGCCGCATCGTGCCCGAGAGCCCGGTCGGGCCCCCTGCGGCCTTCGGCGCGGGAGCCGTCGTCGAGCAGCCGACGAAGAGGAGGGCGAGGAGGAGGGCGGCGAGGACGGGGCGTGCGGGTCTCATCGGAAGGAGGGAGTGTAGCCGGGACGCGGCTGGGCCGTGCGCCGCGCCGTCCGATAAGCTCGGGGCGTGACGCGGCACGCTCCGAGGCCCGACCCGTTCCAGGGGACCGTCCCCCTCGTGGAGGTCGAAAGGAGCGGACTCGTCGAGTCGCTCCAGCGCGGCGCGGTCGCCGTCGTCCGCGAGGACGGGCGGCTCCTCGCCTCGGCCGGCGACCCGTCCGTCGAGGTCTGGCTCCGCTCCTCGGCCAAGCCGTTCCAGCTGACGCCGTTCGTCGCGGACGGAGGCGAGAGGGCCTTCGGCCTCGGGACCCGCGAGCTCGCGGTCGCGGCCGCCTCGCACTCGGCCGAGCCGTTCCACGTGAAGGCTGTCGAGGGGATGCTCGCGAAGGGGGGCCTCTCCGTCGCCGACCTGCGCTGCGGGGCGCACCCGCCGATGCGCGAGGCGACGGCGCGCGAGATGGACCGGAAGGGGATCGCCGCGACGCCGATCCACAACAACTGCTCCGGCAAGCACGCGGCGATGCTCCTGGCCTGCCGCCTCCGCGGGGAGGACCCGGCCTCCTACGACGCCCGCGGGCACCCGCACCAGCGGCGGATCCTCTCCTTCCTCGCCCGCACCGTCGGGCGCGACCCGGAGTCGATCCCGCTCGGCGTCGACGGCTGCTCCGTGCCGCTCTTCCGGCTCCCGCTCCACGAGCTCGCCCTCGCGTACGCGCGCCTTCTCGGGAAGCGCCGCCCGGAATGGACGAAGGAAGAGGACGCGGCGCGGCGGAAGGTCGCGGCCGCGATGACGGCCGCGCCGGAGATGGTCGCGGGCACGGGCCGCTTCACGACGCGCGTGATGCGCGCGTTCGGGGGGGCGCTCGTCGCGAAGGAGGGAGCCGAGGCGGTCTACGCGATGGCCGCCTCGCCGCGCCTCGCGGCCGCGTACGGCGGCGCGGTCGGCATCGCCCTGAAGCTCGAGGACGGAGGGGAGCGCGGCCGCGACGTCGCCTCCGTGTCGGCCCTCGCGCAGCTCGGCCTCCTCGACGCGCGAGCGACCGCGGCCCTTCGCCGCGACGCGACGAGGCCCGTCCTCAGCGTGCGCGGCGCGCGCGTCGGCTCCGTCCGGCCCGTTTTCCGCCTCTCGCGCTGGGGGACGGCCGGCCGCTGACGCGGAGGCCGGAAGGAGGAGACGACGATGAAACCGACCCCGCCCGGCTGGCCCCGGATCTCCTCCGCCCTCTACTACGACGACGCCGCGCGCGCCATCGACTGGCTCTGCGAGGCATTCGGCTTCGAGGTGAAGATCCGCGTCGAGGGCGAGGACGGCCGGATCGAGCACTCGGAGCTCTCCTTCGGCGACGGCCTCGTCATGGTCGCCTCGCCCGGCCGGGGCGGGAAGGCCCCGTGGGCGCAGAGCCCCGGGCAGGCGGGCGGGAACACGCAGAACCTCTTCGTCTACGTCGACGACGTCGAGGCCCACTGCGCGCGCGCCCGCGCGGCCGGGGCGCGGATCACCGAGGAGCCGCAGACGAACGACTACGGCGAGGAGTACTGGACCGACCGGACGTACGGCTGCGAGGACGTCGGCGGGCACCGCTGGTGGTTCGGCGAGCGGCTCCGTACGGGCCGGGGCTGACGGACGGCCCTTCGCCCGGCGACGCTCGAGCCGGGAGGTGACCGGCGACCCTGCCCGGGGGGACGGCTCTCGTCGTCGACTCGGAGGAGGCGCCCCGGAGTCCGGCCCGTCCTCGAGGCGAGGCCGCGCCGTGGTGCCCCTCCGTCATCGTGTCGAGGGAGGGCGGAGCGACGAAATGAAATTCGTTCTCTCCGTCGCGCCGCGAGGCGTTCCTGTCGTAACCTGAACAGTGCCGCGGGGGTCGCGGAGCGAGCATCTTCGAAGCGATCGCGGCGGAGGTGGCCCATGACTCGACTCGGGGAAGCGACTCGATTCATGGCCGTGCGGGGTTCCCTCGCGGGGCTGACCCTCGCCGGCGTCCTCGCGGCGCCGGAGGCGCGCGGAACGGTGCAGGCGACGGGATCGATGGCGGCCCCGAGGTCGCAGCACACGGCGACGTTCCTCGGAACGGGGAACGTGCTCCTGGCGGGGGGAACGAGCGCGGGGGTGCGGCTCGCGACCGCCGAGCTCTTCGCCCCGGCCACGGGCGTCTTCTCTCCGGCGGCCCCGATGCCTGCGGCGCGGAGCGGGCATACGGCGACCGTCCTGCGCAGCGGGAAGGTCCTCGTCGTCGGAGGGACCGGGGACTCCGGGACGTTCGCGTCGTGCCTCCTCTACGATCCGCGGACCGGCATCTGGACGACGACGGGGAGCCTCGGCACGGCCCGGCGGGGGCACACCGCGACGATGCTGACGAGCGGGGAGGTCCTCGTAGCCGGGGGGGAGAACGGCCCGACGATCTCGCCCACGCCTCTGGCGAGCGCCGAGCTCTACGATCCGGGAACGGGGACGTGGTCTGCGACCTCGAGCCTCGGGAGCGCACGGAGCGGCCACGCGGCGGCGCTCCTGGAGGACGGAACCGTCCTGGTGGCGGGCGGGCAGACGGACTGGTTCCCCT
>JBDIBE010000245.1:0-5452 GCA_039812785.1 Thermoanaerobaculia bacterium
CCGTTGTATGCCCAGCACGAGTCTCAGCCAGCGGGGGCAGGACCCGCGGGAAGGAGGTCACACCGACCCGAGCGAAGCGCAAGGGCGGGAGCGCGAGCGACCGTCTGAAAGAAGCGTGGAGCGAGACCCGCGAGCCGACGAACAGAAACCGGATAGGAGGCGAAGTCTCCCGGGGCGAGCGAGCAACGAATCGCGAAGCTCCCGTGACCAAGGGGAGGCGGCGTAGATCCGGCGGTTGTGCGGGGAAGGCAGAGGCTCTTATCTGGGGAGACCTCGCCTCGGGCCTGAAAGGGCCACGCCGTGGGAGCCGGCGGAGCGAGGAGTCAGCAGAGGCCGTAGTACCGGCGGGAGCCGGGAAGGGCCGAACGGGTGGGAGAGCGAAACGGCCATGAATCTCGGGAGGGCAAGGCTCCAGGAGTCGGGCAAGCAGCTCGAGCTGCCGTACGAGGGCGTCGGTGAAGCCGGCGGCGCGGACGGGAGTGGAGAAGCTCTCCGGGCGAGGAGAGGGACCGAGCGCTCGGGCACGGGCCGCCTGATGGAGGAGGTCGTCGAGGCGACGAACCTGAGGGCGGCGTTGAAGCGGGTGAAGCAGAACAAGGGCGGCCCCGGCATCGACGGGATGACGGTGGAAAAGCTGCCGGAGCACCTGAGGCGGGAATGGATACGGATCCGGGAGGAGCTCCTCGCGGGGGCGTACCAGCCGCAGCCGGTGAAGAGGCAGACGATTCCGAAGGCGGGAGGGGGCGAGCGGGAGCTCGGCATCCCGACCGTGCTGGACCGACTCATCCAGCAGGCCCTGTTGCAGGTCCTGCAGCCGCGAATCGACCCGGACTTCTCCGACCACAGCTACGGCTTCCGGCCGGGCCGGCGGGCGCACGAGGCCATCGAGCGCGCGCAGGGCTACGTGCAGGGGGGACGCAGGGTGGTGGTGGACGTGGACCTGGCGAAGTTCTTCGACCGGGCCAACCACGACATCGTCATGGAGAGGGTCTCGAGGAAGATCGCGGACAAGAGGGTGCTGGGGCTGATCCGCCGCTACCTCGGGGCCGGCGTGATGGTCTCGGGAGTGGTGGTGGAGAGACGGGAAGGGACGCCGCAGGGCGGCCCCCTGTCGCCCCTGCTGGCCAACGTGCTGCTGGACGAAGTGGACAAGGAGCTGGAGAAGCGGGGGCACGCCTTCGTGCGGTACGCCGACGACCTGAACGTGTACGTCAGGACGAAGGCGGCCGGGGAGCGTGTCTACGAGGGGCTGAAGAAGCTCTTCGGGCGGCTGCGGCTCGTGGTCAACGAGGACAAGAGCGCGGTGGACCTGGCGTGGAGACGGGACTTCCTCGGCTACAGCTTCTGGGTGGCCGCAGGCAGACGGATCAAACGACGGGTGGCCGGCAAGGCCCTTGCGGCGATGAAGCAGCGGGTGCGGGAGATCACGAGACGCAACGGGGGACGGAGCCTGCCGACGGTGATCGCGGAGCTGAAGGCGTACCTGACCGGCTGGAAGGAGTACTTCCGCAAGGCCGAGACGCCCGGAGCTTTCCGCGAGCTGGACGGCTGGATCGCCCACCGCCTGCGGTGCCTCCAGCTGAAGCAGTGGAAGCGCGGCTCGACGGCCTACCGGGCGATGAGGGCACTGGGTGCCTCCCGGGACACGGCCGCCCGCGTCGCCGCGAACACCGGACGCTGGTGGGCCAGCTCTGCCCTACTGCTGAACTCGGTCCTGACGAGCCGCTACTTCGACGGGCTGGGGGTGCCTCGGCTCGCCCCGTGACCTCAACCATCCGAACCGCCGGATGCGGACCCGCATGTCCGGTGGTGTGGGAGGGGAGCGGCGGCCACCTGCCGCCGCCCCCTATCCCGATCCCTACCGGATCGTCGGGACCGGGGCCGTGAGGACCCCCTGCCGCTCCGCCTCGACCTGCCGGAGGAGGGGGCGGACCGGCTCGAGGACCTTCACGAGGGCGGTGAACGAGCTCTCGTCCTCCCCCTCGCCGGAGAGCTTCTCCGCGAGCGCCTCGAACGGCTTCTTCTCGCGCGGGTAGACGGCGACCTTCACCGCCTCGCCCGCGGGGATCTTCGCCGCCTCCTTCGCGAGCTTCAGCGCGACGGGGTAGCCGCCGAGGGCGTCGACGAGGCCGAGCCCCTTCGCGTCCTCGCCGCTCCAGACGCGCCCCTTCGCGATCTCGAGGACCCTCTCCTTCGGCAGCTTCCGCCCCTCGGCGACCTTCGAGGTGAAGTCCGTGTAGACGCGGTCGAGCCAGGCGTTGAAGCGCTCCCACTCGGCGGGGGTGAAGCTCTTCGAGGCGTTCCACATGTTCGCGTTCGCGCCGAGCTCGACCTGGTCGAAGGTGAGGCCGACCTTCTCCCACATCGCGGTCGTGACCATCTTGCCGCCGAGGACGCCGATCGACCCGGTGATCGTCCCGGGCTGCGCGACGATCTTGTCCGCCGGGATGGCGACGAAGTAGCCGCCCGAGGCGGCGACGTCGCCCATCGAGACGATCACGGGCTTTCCCGCCTTGCGCGCCAGGACGACCTCGCGCCAGATCGTGTCCGACGCGACGTAGGAGCCGCCCGGGCTCGAGACGCGGAAGAGGATCGCCGCGACGTCGCGGTCGGCGACGGCCGTCCGGATCGCCTTCGCGACGGTCTCGGAGCCCATCGTCTGGCCGCCCGTGACGGGGTTCTCGCTGCTCCTGCCGCGCGCGACGCCGCCGACGCCGTAGACGAGGGCGATCGTCCGCCTGCCGCTCTCGTGCGGGCGCCCCTCCTTCTTCAGGTAGGCGGCGAGGCCGAAGAGCTTCGCGTCGGCGCCCCCCTTCTTCCGGAGCTTGTCGAGCACCTCGTCGCGGTAGGCGAGGCCGTCGACGAGCCTGGCCTCGAGCGCCTCGGGGCCGAGGAACGGGCCGCGGTCGACGAGCGCGCGGACCTCCTCCTCCGTGAGCTTCCGCCCCTCCGCGATGCCGCGGACCATCTGCCCGTAGAGCGAGGAGACGAGCTTCGACGTCGCCTCGCGGTGCGCGTCGGTGAACTTCGTCTCCGTGAAGGTGTTCATCGCGTTCTTGAACTCGTACCGCTGGCCGAACTCGGGCTTGACGCCGAGCTTGTCGAGCGCCGAGCGGACGAACGGGCTCTCGGCGACGAGGCCGTTCAGGCAGACGTCGCCCGAGGGCTGGAGCCAGACCTCGTCGAAGGCGGTCGCGAGGTAGTAGGCGCCGTTCCCCGGCGCGAACTCGCCGAACGTCTCGGAGTAGGCGACCGCGAACTTCTTCTTCGCGCGGAAGGCCTTCACCGCGTCGCGGACCTCCTGGATCTCGGCGACGCCGATCGGCGCGGCGCCGAGCCGTGCGACGAGGCCGACGACGTGCGGGTCGCCCCCCGCCTTCTCGAGGGCGTCGACGACGTCGCGCAGGGTGAGCGGCCGCTCGCCGCCGAAGACCGCGAACGGGCTCTCGGAGGCCGTCTCGGGGAGGCCGCGCTCGAGGTCCACCTCGAGGATCGCCTTCGAGGGGACCGAGGGCGCCTTCATCCCGCTGAGGAAGATCCCGGCGCCGACGAGGCCGCCGCCGAGCACGACGATGACGAGGACGAGGACGAGGAGACCCTTACCGCCCTTGGCCATGACTCCCTCTTCTCCGCGCGGCGTCCGCCGCGGCGTCGGCGATTATGGGCCGGGGGGACGGCCCGGGCGGGAATAGACCCTCGCGCCGGGGCGTTCTCGCCGCGGTGGGGCGGTACGACGAGCTTCTGGCGACCTTCGCCGCGTGCCGGCAGGCCGCCGAGTCGCGGCCCCTCACGCTCGGCGAGGCCTTCGGCGAGCTCAAGGAGTCGGGGTTCGTCTTCGTCTGCCTCCTCCAGGCGCTCCCCTTCCTCCAGCCGCTCACGCTCGGCCCGATCTCGACGGCGCTCGGCCTCTCCCTCGCCGTCCTCGGGTGGCAGATGGCGCGGGGCCGCCCCTCGCCGTGGCTCCCCGCGAAGGCGGCCGGCTGGGCACCGGGCCCGGCCGCCTGGCGGAGGCTCTTCGGCGCGGCGGCGGCCGTCCTCGGCTTCTGCCGGCGCTTCTCGCGCCGCCGCCTCGCGTCGTGGGTCGCGGGCGAGCGGGGGCGCCGGGCGGGAGGGCTGATGATCGCGGCGGCGGGGCTCCTGATCTCCCTTCCGCTCGCGGGGATCCCGTTCAACAACTCCCTGCCGGCGCTCGCCGTCGTCTTCGTCGCCCTCGGAGAGCTCGAGGAGGACGGCCTGATGCTCGTCGCCGCCCTCGCGGCGCTCGTCCTCACGGTCGTCTACTTCGCGGCCCTCGCCGTGCTCCTGTTCTGGGCGGGGGGCGCGGCGATCGAGCGCCTCCGCCCCTGAGCCCCAGGGCGGTCCGTTGCCCTCACGCCGGGAGGGCCCTCTCCCTCGCCCGGAAGAAGCGGACCAGCGAGGCGGCGGAGCCGAGCGCCCCGACGGCGCCGGCCGCGACGAGGGCGGGGATCCCCCCGGCCGGGACGAGGGCGAGGAGGACGCCTCCCGCCGCGAGGGAGGCGAGGCCGATCGCCGCGGGCTCGGCGACCCCGGGACGGAACGGGGCAAAGGGGCGCGCGCGGAAGGCGTGGCGGTGGAGCAGGGCGCCGCGGACGAGCCCCGATCCGAGCACGGCCGCCGCCGTCCCCGCGCCGCCGAACGGCGGGACGAGAGCGGCGAGGAGCACGACGAGCGCGACCGTGCCGACGAGGCCGGCCCGGAAGACCTCCCCGGCCCTCCGCTCCGCGACCAGGAGGAGGTCGAGGTAGTCGAACGCGGAGGCGGCGAAGCTCCCGGCGGCGAGGAGCCGGAGCGCGGAGGCCGCCCGGGCGTAGGGCGCGCCGAAGAGGAGCGTGACGAGAGGCTCCGGCGCGAGGAGGCAGACGGCGAGGGCGGGCCAGACGAGGCCGAAGGCGAAGCGGCGCGTCCCGACGTGGAGCGCCGGGAGGCGCGCCTCCTCGCCGCGGGCGCAGGCGGCGGCGACCGCGGGGAGGTAGCCGTGGGCCGAGGCCTGGCGGACGAGGTCGAGGACCCGCGTCAGGCCGCGCGCGACGCCGTAGACGCCGACGACGGCCGGCGGGGCGAGGGCGCCGAGGACGACGAGGTCGAGCCAGAGCGAGGCCTGGGTGAGGACCTCCGTCGCGGCGAGCGGGCGGAGCGCCGGCAGGAGCGGCTCCGGGTCGGCCGAGCCCGGCGCGGAGATCCACCCCTTCGCGACGACGTAGGCCACGAAGGCGAGCTCGGCCGCCACCGACCCGGCGGCGAAGCCGATCGCGATGCCGAACGGCGTGGGCGCGTCCGTCAGGAGGACGGAACCGACCCCGAGGACGCGCAGCAGCCCGCCGCCGGCGTCCCTGAGGAGCGCGCGGCCGAGCGAGTCGCCGAACCCCCGCGCGACGCCCAGCGCGGCGATCCCGACGGCGAGCCCGAGGGCCACGGGCGCGATCGGAGGGAG